>JAAYIZ010000028.1 GCA_012523215.1 Thermovirga sp. | reverse complement strand
TAGCGGCGTGAGGGTCAAGGACCAGGAGGAAATCGGGGGCAAGTTTTTTAAGGCTGTCGCCCAGGGATTTCAAACCCTTAAGTGTTTTCCCGGCCTGGGCTCCGGACCTGGCCGCTACTTCCGGAACAAGGATCGGCGCATGGGGCAGAAGGAACCCCATCGTCCACATGGCAATCCCTCCCGAAAGTTTTATAAAAGGCTCTTTTCATGTATTATGACAGCTAAAGGTAGTTTTTTCCATCAGGGCACCGTACCTTCGGGAAGAACACTCCTACCGACAGGTAAAGCGGTCCGCCCCCCGGGATAATAGGAGGGACTGGTGAAAAAGGTCAGCCAACAGGAGGGGTTTTCCTCCATAATTGGTATGATATCCGAGATCGAGAGCATGGTAGACCGTATCGGTTTACCTTCAAAAGCGCCTCCGGCAAGAGTGGGACCTACCGAAAGGGCGGTCTCGTGGGCCGTGGCCAATGTTCTGTCCCTGCCCCTGTCACAAGCCGCCAGGATCCTCCTGATATCGTCCCTCCTGGGAAGCGATGGCCGCGATGTCGATTGCCGTTTCAACGAACTGGCCGCCCTCTCGGGGCTTTCGGAGAGGACGGCCTACAGGGCTCTCAAGGAGATCAAGGAATCGGGCTTCTTCGAGATCCAGGTCACTCCGGGTAGCGGCGTCAGGATATCGGCGGGGTGGTTGTGGGATGAACCGCGGGAGGGCGCGAGGGAGTTTTTCCAGGAAAGGATGCCGTAAAAGAACTCCCGCCGCGGCTCCGGTTACTGGATGAACAGGGCATCGCCGAAGGAAAAGAAGCGGTAACGCCTCTCGATGGCTTCATCGTAAGCCCTCATGGCCAGCTCCTTCCCGGTGAAAGCGCAGACCAGCATCAGCAATGTGCTCCGGGGAAGGTGAAAGTTAGTGATCATGGCATCGATGGTCCGGAATCTGTAGCCGGGATAGTAAAAGGCATCGGTGCTGAATGAACCCGGCCGTACCTTTCCCTCTTGCGTCGCCCTGCTCTCGAGGGCTCTCACCACCGTTGTTCCGACGGCGATGACCCTGCCACCCGCATCCCTCGTCTCCTTGATGGCCGAAGCTGTTTCCCCAGGAACAAAACACTCCTCGCTATGCATCTTGTGTAGCCTGATATCCTGTTCTTTTACGGGTCTGAAGGTGCCCAACCCCACGTCCAGGGTTATCCAGGCCGTCCTGATCCCCCTTGAAGCGATCCCTTCGAGCAGGGAGGGAGTGAAGTGGAGGCCCGCTGTCGGGGCCGCCACCGAACCCTCCCGCGTTCCGTAGACTGTCTGGTACCTCTCGGCATCGATGAAGGGGTTGTGAACATAGGGAGGGAAGGGCATAGCACCGGACTCTTCCATCAGGTTCCAGACGTCGGTCTCCGGTGGGAAACGGCAAATCCTGGAACCCTGCCCGGCGCTCTCCCCGATGACGACCTCCACGCCCCTGTCGAGGACCAGGCGTTGTCCCGGCTTGACTCGCCTTCCAGGTCTTACAAGGGTCTCCCAAAGAACCGACCTCTTGCCTCCCAGAGGTTTCAACAGGAAAATCTCGATCGGTGCCCCTCCTCCTGCCTTTATGGCACTAAGCCGGGCCTTGACCACCCTCGTGTCGTTTAGCACCAGCAGGTCCTTCCGAACCAGGAGTTCCGCGATCTCCCTGAACACCCGGTGCTGGATTGTCCCCGAGGTACGATCCACCACCATGAGCCTCGAGGAGTCCCTGGGTTCGGCCGGGGTTTGAGCGATCAGGGATTCAGGTAGATCATAATGATAAAGGCTTGCGTCGTAAGGGTTTTTGATCCCGACGGGAGGCCCTTCGGGCGGGATCGAATCCTTTCGGGGTGACCGTTCCATGTCATTGGGGCATCCTGGAGAGTTTTGTCCCGGGGAAATAATGTTGCAGTATGCTCTTGAAATCCCAACCGGCTTCGGCGAGGCTTTTGGCGCCCCATTGAGACAGGCCCACACCGTGACCCCACCCGCGGCCGGAGAAGGTAACCCTGTCGCCCCCGAAGTAGGCACCAGGCGGGGGAGATGCCTGGGGAGGCACTCCTGCCCCACTCTGTTTTTCCAGGGCCTTCCTGAGGTAAAATCCCCTTCTTTCAGGCTTGACAAGCATATCCATTAATTCCTCGGTGTTGAAAACTCCCTCTTGGGTGAAAGCGATGAGTAATTGTTCATCCCTGGCGGTGAGGGGGGGACTTAACTCATCCACCGATCCCGAGGATCCGGCGGGGGCTTTGGACGATGGAGTGCCTGGAGGCTTCCCCCCGAGAGAGAAGAAGGTGCTCCTTATCTTGTCGGGTCCTATCATGGTCCTGAACTGGCTCGCCTTCATGGTGATCCGGCCTCCCGTTCCCGTCAGCGTCAGGTTCACGGCCCGTCCCGCGCTGTCCCTGGAGGAAACGGCCATTCCCGTGAGGCTCCCCAGGTTCACCCCTTTTGAGGCCAGGATTTTCTGTATTTCTAGAAGGCTCATGGTAGTTTGCCAGTTTGAGTAAGGCGACAGGTATTTCAAGGGTTCCGGTTTTCCTTTCAGGTAGGGTATGCTCGAACCCCATACGGAGGAAACATCGGCCGTGTGGCCGCCGCTGTCCGAGTGGTAAAAGGTGGCGGCATAAGCCCCCTGGTACTTCAGGATGATGCCCTTCGTCAGATCTACCGCTTTTGAGAGAACCCTGTCTTCGGCGTTCACTCCCCTGTAAACCTGGCAATGACTCAAAGCGCAGAGGTCGAAACCGCTGCTGCCATGCCGGTTCTTATTCCGGAGGGCATAGGTCCGAGCGATTATCGCCTGGGCTTTCAAGGATTCCATTTGCCAGGCAGGGTTCACTTCCATCTTGAGAACGCCCTTCAGGTAGTCCTCGATGCCTAACACGTTGACCACGTTGAAGCCTCCACCCTGCTGAGCCAGCCTGAAATGACCTCGATAGGGCCTGTCGTTCCATTTTAGGAGGGTGTTCCCGCTGATACTCACGGGAAGCTTCAGCGTCACTGAGCCTGCACGAATAACGCCGGGAGACACCGCTTGGACTGAAACACTCGAGCGGAAGGAAGCCTTGCCTCCCGAGGCGCTCTTGAGGGAGACCTGGCCACCGGGTGCGGAAAAAATTGCTTTCCTGTCCCCCATGGACAGACCCACCGAAAGGGTAGCTGGAGAAGCCCCGGCGGGAACCGACGAAAGCAGGATCAGTAGGGCGGTGAAAAGGGAAGCGATGAACACTCTTGAACCGGTACAGGGCATGATGACTCTCTCCTTCTCCAAGGCCTTCTTCTCCTTCAATCGGGTTCCCCGTCCTCTTCCGCGATCAGCGACAGGAGGCCCTGGTTGTTCATTCCCTCCTCGGGAGGTCTCCTTCCCAGGCAGGAAAATCCGTTGACCGTGGCTCTTCTGCCCCTCGGGGTCCTTTCGATGTATCCTTTCTGGATAAGAAAGGGTTCGTATATATCCTCTATGGTCTGGCTCTCCTCGTTCAGGGCAGCGGAAAGGGTGGATAGTCCTACCGGGCCGCCTCCGAACAGATCGATCAGGGCTCGGAGGTACCTCCTGTCCCGCTCGTCCATCCCCTCGGAATCGACACCTAGCATTTCCAGGGCGGTTTTTGCGAGGGCCGCGTCTATCCCGGGCGCGCATCTGACCTCGGCCACATCTCGGACTCTTCGTAAAAGCCGGAGCGCAACCCGGGGGGTGCCCCTGGCGCTCCTCGCGATCGCCAGGGCGGCATCGGAATCTATCTCCACCGAGAGCAGCCTGGAACCCCTGCTTACGATCTGCGAAATATCCTCCGCCGAGTAGAGCTCCAGTTGTTCGACTATGCCGAACCGGGCTCGGAGCGGAGAGGTGAGCAGCCCGAGGCGGGTCGTGGCCCCGATGAGAGTGAAGGGCGGTATCTGGAGCCTGATATTCCTGGCGAGGGGTCCCTTGCCGACGATAATGTCAAGGGAAAAGTCCTCCATCCCCGGGTAGAGAACCTCTTCGATCGCAGGCGAGAGGCGGTGGATCTCGTCGATAAAGAGGACGTCCCTGGGCTGAAGGTTGGAAAGAATGGCTGCTAAGTCGCCGGTTCTCTCAAGGGCGGGACCTGAAGTGACGCGGAGCCTCCCCTGCATCTCGTTGGCGATAATGCCGGCAAGGGTCGTCTTGCCAAGACCGGGAGGACCATAGAAAAGGCAGTGGTCCAGGGGTTCTCCTCTTTTCCGGGCGGCCTGGATGTAGATCTCCAGTTTTCCCTTGAGTTCGCCCTGCCCAATGAACTCATCGAGCCTCACGGGCCGGAAACCCGAAAGCTCTTCCTCTGGTCCCCCGCTATTGATAACGGGGTCGATATCATTGACGAAGTCCCTCAAAAAAACACCTCAACTTTTTTTCAATTCGGCCAGGGCGTCGCGCAGCAGCTGTTCCGGGCTCTCAGGATCTTTCAGCGCGAGGATTTTCGCCAAAGCCGGTCTTGCCTCGCTCCGCGCAAAACCCAGGGATCCGAGGGCTTCGTAAACGAACTGAACCGTGTCGGCCGACTCGGGAGAGACCGTGGAGACGAGGCTTTTGAAGCCGGAGTGCTCGATCTGCTGCCTTAATTCAAAGCATAGCCTCTCCGACGTCTTCTTCCCCACGCCGGGGACCTGGCACAGCAGGTGGCTGTTCCCGGTGGCTATGGCGTTGATTATATCGCTGAGGTCGAGGGTCCTCAGGATAGCCGTCGCCAGCCGCGGCCCGATGCCCCTGACCTTGAGAAGTAGTTGAAAAAGGACCCTTTCCTCCTCGTCGCTGAAACCGAAGAGCAAAGGCCCTGCCTCGCTGATCTGCAGCGACGTGAGGACTCTCATCGTCCGCCCCGAAACCGCGTCCCTCAGGACGCTCTTGGAGCAGAGGAGAAAAAACCCCAAACCACCCACATCCAGGCCTATACCGTCGGCCTCTATGACCGAAATTATGCCTTTAAGGCTGTGGAGCAAATTCAATCACCACTTTCCGTCTTCATCTGGAAATCCGATAAGGCCAAGCCGGTGAGTGCTATGGCAAGGGCATCGGCGGCATCGTCCTGGCAGGGAATGCTCTCCAGTCTCAAAAGTCGGAAAACCATTTTTTGGACCTGACTCTTTTCCGCCCTGCCATTTCCACATACAGCGAGCTTAACCTCCGATGGTTTTGGCTGAACCAGCGGGATCCCGTGTCTGGCGGCGAGAAGAAGCACCACGCCCCTGACCTGGAATACGTTCTCCGCGGTCGTGGTATTCCTGCCGAAGAAAAGGCGTTCCACGGACAACAGCTCGGGGCCGGTTCTTTCGATCAGGGGACGCAGCTTTTCATGGATCTGCAGGATCCTGGCCTCGACCGGCGTTCCGGGCTCCGTCTTGATACATCCGAACTCACCGGCCCTCATGACGCTTTTTTCTTCAATGACAACGCCGTAACCGAGCTTCCCCAAACCAGGATCTATCCCAAGGCAGACGCGCCGCATATCGATCAGCCGGCAATCTCTTCCATGATCTCGTCGGGGATATCGAAATTGGCGTAGACGTTTTGCACATCGTCATGATCTTCCAGGGTCTCAAGGAAGCGAAGCAGTTTCTCGGCCTCCTCTTTCTCCTGTATCGGCACCGTGTTTTTCGGCAGGTTGTCTATCTCTGAACCTTCTATGACGTAACCGGCTTCTTCCAGGGCTTCCCTGACCTCGGTCATGTTGGCCGGTTCGCTGTAAACGGAGTACCCCTCACCGTTGTCCTCGAGGTCATCCGCCCCCGCTTCGAGGCAAACCGCCAAGAGCTGTTCTTCGTCCAGATCTTTTCCGGAGATTCTGATCACGCCCGTGCGCTGAAAGATCCAGGACACGCACCCTACTTCTCCCAGGGAGCCGCCCGCCCGGCTGAAAAGGAAGCGCATCTCCGAAGCGGTCCTGTTCTTGTTGTCGGTCAGCGTATCGACGAGGATAGCGACCCCCCCGACACCATATCCTTCATAGGTGATCTCTTCGTAGGAGAGACCCTCCAGGTCGCCGGCGCCTTTTTTTATTGCCTTCTCGATGGTATCAACGGGAACGTTGGCCGCCCTGGCGCGCTCGACGGCTGATTTGAGGCGGTTATTCATCGCCGGATCGGGGCCGCCCTCCTTGGAGGCCACCATCACGGCCTTGATGTACTTCTGGAACTCCTTTCCCCTCTTTGCGTCCTGCGCTGACTTCCTGTACTTTATATTTGCCCATTTCGAATGGCCCGCCATTATTTTTCACTCCTGTTCCATTCAACTAGCTTTCTCGATCAGGCATACCGGCGGGAATGCCCTCTTGTGCGAAGATCGCTCGATGGCCCTTTCTATCACTTCGAGGCTACCGGGCGAGGCCTTGCCGCTGGCTATGTACCGGTCAATCTCGGGATAACCGACTCCCATTTCCCCTTCGTCGGTCTGGCCTGGCCATAGTCCAGCTGAGGGAGGTTTCTTTATGATATCCGGAGGCACTCCGAGCAACTTCGCTACCTGGTTGACCTCACCCTTGAGCAGGTCGCCCAGGGGCAGAACATCCACCCCGGAATCGGCGTGTTTTGTGAAATAGCCCATGGCCAGTTCCGCCCTGTTGCTCGTTCCGCATACGAGTAGACCCTTTTTTTGACCCAGGCAATAAAGGGTTGTCATCCTGAGCCTGGGCTTGATGTTGGAAAGGTGAATCCCCCCGCCCTCCGCTACATCTCGGGGGAGTGAATCGAGGAGGGCATCGTAGGCCTTTCCGAGGTCCACCCTGATCCAGGGAAGATCGAAGGCCTCCGCCACCTTCAGGGCATCGAGATGGTCTTCCTCCATGCTGTGACAGGGCATCATGACCGCTAGCATCTGGTCGCCGCAGGTCCTTTTGAGAAGGGCCGCGACCACCGCCGAATCGACGCCGCCACTCAGCCCGACGATCCCTCCATATTTTCCGGATTCGAGAATCTTTTCTTTCAACCAAGAAGAGATGGTATTCACGAGGAAAGCAGGATCTCGGTAAAATTCCATGAGGCCACGCTCCGAAAGTACCTATTTTGAAGGTTATCACAGGAATAATTCTAGCACAGGCATCCCTCAGGGCTTGTGATCCAGGGCGGTGACAGGGGAATATAGAAGCGGATTTCTGCCGCCCGTGAAGGGGAGTTTTTTTCTGATCCTGTCTACCAGGGATGGTTCGACAGACAGGGTGGCCGTCATCTCCCCCTCGTCGGGGCAAAGAGCGACCGTGGAGCCGTCAGGCCCATAGACGACAGACCGCCCGCCAAAGACCTGGCCTCCTCCCTCCCCGCAACGATTGCAGCCTATCACGAAGATCTGGTTTTCGATCGCCCTGGCCCGCAGGAGGATCTCCCAGTGATCGATCCTGGCCGAGGGCCATTCAGCGGGGATCACAATCAGTTCGGCTCCCGACAGGGCCAGCGCCCGGATAAATTCGGGAAACCTTATGTCGTAACATAGGGCTATAGCCGTAGGGACACCCATGAGGTCGAAAAGGAAAGGGGTCTTCCCGGTTTCAAAAAACAGTGGTTCATCCATCAGCGGAAACAAATGGGCCTTGTCGTAGGAACCCACGACCTCCCCCGAATCCACGATGAAAAAGGCCCGGTTGTACAACATACCGGAAGGACCGACCCAGGGCAGGCTCCCACCGACGAGGAAGAACCCCTTGTCGGCACAGGCCTCGCACATCATTTCCAGCGCAACAGGACTGGACAGGGCATGTTCCCTCAGCCTCGGGTTATCGTAGGAACAGGTCCACAACTCCGGGAGGACCACCAGTGAAGGTCCTTCGGGTATCTCCTCCAGGCGTTTTTTCATCCTGGCGATATTCTCGGAAGGGTTGCCCCATAGGACATCAGATTGGATAATATGGACCGTGAGTTCTTTCAAGGCCATTCTCCCTCGATCCTCGTTAGGAGGTGATATGTTGGACAAACTGGCAAGGTTCAGTATCTCTCTTCCCGCGCCCCTGCTTGAGAAATTCGACTCCTGGGTCGAGACACGGGGTTTCCGGAACAGGTCCGAAGCCTTGAGGGAGCTGATCCGGCGTTTTATCTCCGAGTCATGCTGGCAGGATGGCGAGAAGACGGTTTTCGGGACCGTCACTCTCACCTACGATCATCACTCCGGCGATTCGGCCCGGGAGATAACCAGCCTGCAACATGATTTCGGAGACCTAATAATCTGCTCAACCCATATCCATGCCGATCATCACCATTGTTTTGAAAGCGTCGTTTTTAATGGCAAGGCATCAAGGGTCAAGGAGTTCATCAGGCAGTTGAGCGGGTTAAGGGACGTCTCCAGTTCCGACCCGGTTATTACCACAATCCCCTAAGTCAAATAGACCTTTGGGAGGAGCATCTGCCGGTGACGACCGCCACCGTCAGATGCCTCACCCCGCGGGGGCGCATTTTCCCTTCTTTTTCCTGGGGTAGCCCTTGACCACTATAAGCGTTCGCCCACGACACTCGGGGCAACGCGGCTCCTGGTCCTCCTCGGCGAGTTCGAACTCCTTACCGCAGGAAGCGCATCGGTAGGTGGCCCTTTCGGCCATATCTCTCACTTCCTCCTGGTGGTTCTTTTCTTCTCGAAAGGGCAAACCTGAAGGGCTCGGCCTAAAGGTTGCCTATCATAGATACCATTATGGCTTTTATCGTATGAAGCCTGTTCTCCGCTTCATCGAATACCTTGGAGTTTCTGGATTCGAAGACCTCTTCCGTCACTTCGTTTCCTTTCACCGCCGGCAGGCAATGAAGGAAGATGCAATCGGCGTTCCCCGTGGATTTCAGGAGGTCGGTGTTGACCTGATAGGGCGTCAAAAGTGCCACCCTTTCGGCCAGCTTGTCCTCTTCCCCCATCGAGGCCCACCCATCGGTATAGATCGCGTTGGCCCCACTGACGGCCTTTCGCGGGTCTTCGAAAAATTCGATCGCGGCCCCTGTATCGGAAGCGACCGCCCGGCATTCCTCCACGAGGTCTTTTTCCGGGAAGAGGTCCCCCGGCGCGGCGATAGCGAAGTGGATCCCCATCTTGGCCGATCCGATCATCAGGGAATTGGCCATGTTGTTCCTTCCATCCCCGACATAGACCAGCTTCAGCCCTTTTAGTTTTCCCAGGTTTTCCTGCATCGTCAGGAAATCGGCAAGGATCTGGGTGGGATGATACTGGTCGGTGAGGCCGTTCCAGACGGGTACTCCTGAGTAAAGGGCCAGGTCTTCCACGACGGACTGTTTGAAACCGCGGAATTGTATCCCGTCGAACATTCTCCCCAGCACCTTGGCGGTGTCCTTGACGGATTCCTTGTGCCCCAACTGGATGTCGTCCTTTCCGAGGAATTCGGGTGACCGCCCTCGTCGACGCAGGCGACGGTAAAGGCGCACCTGGTCCTGGTGGAAGGTTTCTCGAAGATCAGGGCGATACTCTTGCCGGCAAGGGTGTCGCCTCTTATTTCTGCCCTTTTCTTCTCCTTCAGAGCGGCCGAAAGGTCAAGCATTTACTGGATTTCCTCGGTGGTGAAATCCTTCAGGGTCAAAAAGCTTCTTCCTTTGAGGTTGGTCGGCATGCTATCCTCCTCCTGTTGTCTTGTGGATTGCCCTCTCGTCCTGATCTAATCCCGCGTCAGGGGCATGCTCATGCACCGGGGTCCCCCCCTGCCCCTGCCGAGTTCTGCGCCCTTGATCTCGAAAACCTTTATCCCGTTGGCCTGGAGCACCCTGTTGGATACGACATTTCTTCTGTAGGTGATGACGACCCCGGGAGCGATTGCCAAGGTGTTGGTCCCGTCGTTCCACTGGTCCCTTGCGGCGGCGACGGGGTCTCCTCCCCCGGTCTCAATGAAATGGATCGAATCCAGTTTCAGCACTTTTTGTAGACAGTCTCCCAGCTTCTGGTGTTCGATGACGGATGTGATCTCCCCCTCGGGGGAGTATTCAAGCTGCCATATTCTTATATAGTCCTTTACTTCCGGGTAAAGGGTGAAAGCGTCATAATCCACCATGGTGAAGACCGTGTCAAGATGCATGGCCGCCCGGCTTTTGGGAATATCCACTGCCAGGACGGTCTTGACCCCAGCTTTTTCCGCGATCCTCTTGCCGACGATCTGCAAGGCCCCGGCTGCGGTCCTCTGGCTGATTCCGATAGCAACCACGGAGTCGGAAAGGACCAGGATATCGCCTCCCTCGATGCGGTAAGGGTAGGTATCACGGGGGTGATCCCCGAAAAGAAATTCGGTACCCTTGAAGTAGGGATGATTTCTGAAAATGTAACGGGCGTAGAGCGGTTCCTTCCTGCGGGCCTCGAAGGACATGACGCTGATTATTACCCCGGAATTGATGAATGAGTAGGGATCCCTCTGGAAATAGAGATTTGGAAGCGGATGGATCAGGAAATCCCGGTCACCCATCGCCCTCAGGACGAGGCTCCTGCACGGAGGAAGGATCTCCAGGGCTTCCGATTTTGTGAGGCCCGCGATGAGTATTTCGGCCAGATCGCTGGGGCTCGCTTCCATCAGAACACCCTTGAGGGCTGAGACCAGCGGGATATCGATCGCTTCCAAAGCGAGCACTTCGTCGAGGAGTGAATCCCTGACAGCATCTTCCCCGAGCACATGGGAGAGACAATTCCTGAAATAGACCACCTCCACGCCGTTGTCCCGAAGCAGGTCGGCGAAGGCGTCATGCTCCTTCTGGGCCTCTTCCAGCCAGAGTATATCGTCGAAAAGGAGCTCGTCCTTGTTATCGATGGTGAGGCGTTCCAGTTCCTTCCCAGGCCTGTGAAGCATGACCCTCTTCAGTTTGCCGACCTCCGACGATACGCAGAAAGAACCGTCTTCATTGGACACGGGTGACCCCTCCCCGTCGCTGTGAATTTGCTCCGAAGATTAGTATAAGCCATCGGCGACAAAAACCGGGCACAGGCCCATTCCACTCGAGTTCTCCCGATACCTTTCGCAGCCAATTAACTAAATCGGACGGATTTACGCGAAACGGGGGTAACGTTCCGGGATCTAAAAGAGGGTCCTCGGTATCCTCAAAAATTTTCTCTTCCCCACAAAATCAGGCACTCCCGGATCAACCCGGCGGCCAGGACGGAGGTGATGCCATTCAGGTCATTGGGGGGACTCACTTCGACAATATCAAAACCGATCACGCGAAGGTCTTTCATGAGAGAAAGAGCATGAAGGACCTCCCGCGCCGAAAAACCGCAAGGTTCCGGGGTTCCCGTTCCCGGGGCCTCGCCGGGATCGATGATGTCGATATCGAGGGAAAGGTAGACCGGTCTTTGCCCCAGCGTGGATATGATTTTCTCCAGGGGGGGCACCAGTTCGAGGGGGTAAAAGGAGGTGTTGGCCCTGCCCCACTGGTACTCCTCGGCCGACGCCGATCTAATTCCGAGCTGAAAAAGGAGGGAGGGGTCGGCGAGGCATCTCTCCGCGACCCGTCTCATGACCGTGGCATGGCTTTCCTCCGCTCCCCGGAAGCGGTCTCTCAAGTCCGCGTGCGCATCCAGGTGGATAACGGCGATATCGGGGTAGACCTGCGAAACCGCCTCCATCACGGGAAGCGTTACGAGGTGTTCGCCGCCCAAGGTAGCGACCTTTAGTCCCCTGCGGAAAAAGTTCAGCGATACGGCCTTTATCGAATCAAGGGACCGGGGCAGATCACCTGGAACGAGTTCGATATCCCCGATATCCGCAAAGGATACATTTTGAAGGTCTTCGAGGAGTTCGACGCTGAAAGTTTCCAGATGCCACGATTCCTTCCTGATGGAACGGGGTCCTGTTGAGGTCCCGTGAAGGCGGGAAACGGTCACGTCGAGGGGGGCGCCCTGTAGAACCCATGACACCCCTTTGAGGGACCTTCGGCTTCCAATGAACCGTTCCAAGGCTACTCGTTCCGTTCGCTGAGAAGTGCTTCCACGAAGGGGGGGAGCACAAAAGCCGCCCTGTGGATACCGCCGGAATAGTACTTGGTCCCCGCCGGGAGAACGCTCCTCGGTTCTTCCGGGTCATGGATCTTTGAGCCTGCCAGGTAGGTCCACATCCCCGTCGGGTAGGTGGGCATCACGCCCCAGTAAACCTTGACGATGGGGAAGACAGGCCTCATTGCCGAAGCGGACCCTGTCAATATGTCAGGATCTGTGAAGGGCGACTCGGTCTGGGCAGCCACAAGACCCTCGTCATTGAGCGCCCGGTGGACATCCCTGTAAAAAGGTTCCCTGAAGAGTCCCTCGGCAAAATCGACGGGGTCGGTGCTGTCGATAATGGCGATATCAAATTCCCCGTCCTTTCCCCTGACATATTCAAGGGCGTCCCTATTCAAAACCCTAACCCTGGGATCATCAAATCCCGCACTTAGTGAAGGGAAAAATTGCCTCGAGGCGTTTACGACCTCCTGGTCGATATCCACCAGGATCACTTCCTCGACGGAGGGGTGTTTTAACGCTTCCCGGGCGCTTCCCCCGTCTCCTCCCCCCACGATCAAGACGCGTTGAGGGTTTGGATGGGCCGTGAGGACGACATGGGCGAGCATCTCATGGTAGGTGAACTCGTCCTTTTCAGTTACCTGTATTGCGCCGTCGAGGGCCATCAGCCTTCCGTACTGGTCTGTTTCCACTACGAGGAGATGCTGGTAGGGAGTCTGGGTATTGGCCAGGACCCTGGTAATGCTCAGTCCCAACCTCAAATACCTCGTCTGGTACTCGGTGAACCAGATGTCATTGTGTCTTTTTTCCATCCCCCGGGTCCTTTTCTAAAAGGGAAAGAACAGCGGGCAACCGGCGAAGACGGTCCCGCATTCTCCCACGGCATGGTCGATCGCCTTGACCTTGACCTCCTTGAGGCCGAGGGAACGCATTTCAAAGGCTTCCCGGACCATCTCCTCGACCTTTATTGCTGCATCCGCTCCAGGGCAGAAACCCGAAAATTCGAAGATCATCCCGAAAGAATCGGGATCCTCGGGTATGCCCACACCGATCGAGGCGGAGATGGTCTCCCCGGGGACATCGCTGGTTATGGAGCCATAAGCGATCGGCAGAAGGGAACCGAAGGGCATCTTCAGGTCCGTTCTGAAGGAGCACCTCGGTGGAAGAACACTGCTGACGCGCAGGAGGTTCATATTACCGACTCCCGCGTCAAGAAGGGCTGAATCGAAGGCCGTCAGTTTCTTTTTCCCCTCACCACGACCCACGACAAGCGTAAAAAGTTCTGGCACGGGCAACATGACAGGACAACCTCCTCTCGTTTATCATTCCCAAAAAAGCGCATATCATTATATCGCTCGAAGGAGGGGTGTCAATCAAGGATATCGCCGGTGTCGCCTGACAAAAAACCCCTCTCCCTGCAGACCTCCAGGAACCGCGAGGGCAAGTCTCCGAAGTTGCTCGAACCGATGACCCTCCCGCCGGAGAAGATCACAATCCCTGAAGGCGTACCGGCAATGCCGATATCGGAATCGGCCGCTTCTCCCGGGCCGTTCACCTCGCACCCCATGACAGCGACCTTCAAGTCCTCCCTGAGGTCCGACAAGAGGGGCTCTATCACTCTTACCAGCGAATCCACGTCGATTCTCCTTCTGCCACAACCAGGACAGGAGACCAGTTCCGCTTCGAAACGCCTGATGTCCATGGATTGGAGGATCCTTTTGCCAACAACCACCTCTTCTCGGGAAGGGCCGGTGAGGCTGACCCTTATCGTATCGCCGATCCCGCTCCCGAGCAGCGAGGCCACCGCGACAGAGCTTTTTATTATGCCTCTTTGACCTGGTCCTGACTCGGTCAACCCGATATGGACGGGTTGGTCGAAGGCTGATGCCATCAGTGAATTGGCCCTCAGTGTCACCCTGATGGATGTTGATTTCGCGGAGAGGATTATGTCCTCGACGCCCCAGTCCAGGAGGAGTCCAGCCTGGTCAGATACGGCGTCGAAGAGCGCCTGGCCAGTATCACCGCTCGCCTGCTCAATTTGCGATCTCGAAAGGGACCCGGAGTTCGCGCCTATCCTTACGACCACCCCATGGTCCTTTACGGCGGAGCACAATTCCCTTATCCCTCGGCGTCCGCCCATGTTTCCCGGATTTACCCTGACGGATCGGCATCCGGAGGTGATCGCCCTTATGGCGAGGCGATGATCGAAATGGATATCGGCCATGACTTCAATCGGGGAATCCTCGATCAACCGGGATAATGCCTCGGAAAGTTCCATTCCGGGAAAGGCCACTCTGGCCAATTCGCAACCTTCATCCGCCAAGAGCCGGACTTCCTCAAGGCATCCCCGCAGGTCCTGAAGGGGGGTCTTGAGCATGCTTTCCACCCTTACCGGGAAACCGTTTCCTATCCCGAGGTCGCCCACCATTACGGACCTTCTGCCCATCGCTCGACTGCCCTCCCCTCCGGTTCCTACCTGGCCACTGGAAGGATCTTTACGAGGTCCTTCCAGGAGACAAAGATGAGCAGCAGTACCAGGAGAATGAAACCCGCGAGGTGGACCAGGTTCTCCCATCTCTCCGGAAGTTTCCTCCCCGTAACGATCTCTCCCATGATGATGAGGATCCTGCCTCCGTCGAGGGCCGGGAAGGGCAGGAGATTCAAAATGCCGAGATGGAGACTGATCATGGACAGAAAGGCAAGGAAGGTCCAAAAACCCTCCCTGGCCGCTTTCCCCGCCATCGAGGCTATCCCGACGGGGCCGGTGATCTCCACCTGGCCATGGCCCGTCGCCCATGACCAGATCCCCTTGACGATCTCGACGCTGAAACTCCATATATACCCCAGGGAGCTCGAAAGAGCCCGCTGGAAGGAGTACCTTTTCATCGAAGGTCTTATCCCCAGGAGCGGGACCTTGTACTCCTGGTCCAGGGGCACTTGGCCACGGAGCGAATGGATCGTGCCATCCCGTTCGAAGGTCAGCTCCAGGGGGCCCCGGGCGGCTCTTTCCCTTATGGTGGATGACAGTGTGGCCCAATCCCGCACGGTAACGCCGGAAACTTCTTTTATGACGTCCCCTGGCAGGAGGCCCATCTCTTGAGCCGGGTACCCTGCCATAATTTCCCCGATGCGGGTGCTCTCAAGGTCCATTATGCCGTGCCCCCATAGGAGCAACGCCGTGAAAAGGATCGCCAGGACGATGTTCGAAATCGAACCTCCTCCGAGGATCATCAGGCGTTTCCACGGTGACTTCTCGGCGAAGGACATGCCGGGCCGGATCTTTTCCTCTTCCTGCTCCTCCGACATCCCGGCCAGCCGGACAAAACCGCCGACCGGCACGGCCCTTATGGACCATATCATGCCCTTCCTCTTCCAACTGAAGAGGAGCGGCCCCATGCCGAAGGAGAACTCGTGGACCTGGACCCCCGAGGACCTCGCGGCCAGGAGATGGCCAAATTCATGCGATATAACACAGATCGCTATCACTAACACAAAAGCCAGCGCGCTCAAACCCATTATTTCATCCCTTTCGGGTCGTGAATTATCCGTCTAAACCTGCAAAACCCTTTCCTTTCCCCAGGCCACGAGTCCAAGGGCATCCTGCCAGGAACGGGGCCTATCACCGTTATAGGCCGTCAGCGCGCTCTCTATCCTCGGGCCTATCTCCGTAAAAGCTATCCGACCCCTCTTGAACAACATCACGGCCCCCTCGTCAGCCCCGATGAGGATCGGAGGATAGGCTCCGCCCAGTCGGCAGGCTTCCCTGGCAATAGCGAGGCAGGGGAACTTCCCTTCATCGGGCTCCATGAACTCCAGGGCAACGCCCGACAACTCCGGCGGGGCCAAGTTGGGATCGGGGTTGCCCAAGCGCCCCTCCGCCCCGAGAGCGGACAGGATCGCCAGTCTCATATCCGGCCTGGAATAGAGCATCTTGATCGATCCATCGATAAATTCGACCATGCCGTGAACAAGGGCCTGGGGATGGACCAGGGCTTTAATCTTATCGATGGACAGCCCAAAAAGATGGTGGGCCTCGATCATTTCGATCCCCTTGTTCATGAGGGTGGCACTGTCGATCGATATCTTTTTCCCCATGGGCCAGATCGGATGACGGCTCGCCCTTTCGAAGGAGACTTCCCGCAGATCCTCCATCGGTGTATGGAGGAAGGGGCCACCCGATGCGGTGAGATAGATCCTTCTCACCGACGAAGTCACTTCGCCCCTGAGGCACTGCCAGACGGCGTTGTGCTCGCTGTCCAGGGGTATGAGATTACCCCGGGTCATCGGCATGATCCATTCCCCCGCCGCCACGATTATCTCCTTGTTGGCAAGGTAGACTTTTTTCCCCTTTTCGAGAGCCAAAATAAGGGCCGAAAGAGCACCTGTCCCGGAAGAGGCGAAGACCACCTCTTCACAGTCGGGTTCTTCGATCATGGTAAGAAGCGCTTCCTCCCCACCCAGGCAGGTGAATTCCGGCTCTGCCATCCTGCGCAACCTTTCCGAGGACTCCCGATCGGCCAGGACAAGTAGATCACTTTCGAAATTTCTACCCAATTCAAATAATCCCTTGACGTTTTTGTCAGCGGCCAGGGCCTGGACCCGGAAAAGGCCTGGAAACAAGGAGCAGACATCCAGGACGGATCGGCCGACGCTACCCGTGGCACCTATGATGGAGATGTTCCTCGTCTTCATTGTTACCAGAGCACCCCGAAGACGAAAAACACCAGGACCGAGTTTACGAGGATGCTGTCGAACCTGTCCAGCATGCCCCCGTGGCCCGGTATCAGGTCTCCCGTATCCTTGATGCCAGCCTCCCTTTTGAGGAGGGACTCGGCCAGGTCCCCAACCTGGCCGAAGGTGCCGCAGAAAAGGGCAATGAGAATTATCGAAAAGGGAGCCATACCCCAATAATAGGCCAGGCAGCCGCCGCAGAGGAGGCTTCCGGTCAGGCCTCCGAGGAATCCCTCAACGGTCTTGTTCGGGCTGACGGAGGGACAAAGGGGCGTTTCTCCCCACCTGGAACCGACGAGGAAGGAAAGGACATCGCACGACCAAGTGCAGGCAAAGAGCGCCACCAGGAGGTAAGTGCCCCACATATGATCCCTGAGGACCACCAAGAAGGACCAGGGGAGAACGATGTAGAGTATCCCGGCCGCTGTGCCCCCTGAACTGGTGATCCCGTGGCTCTCATCCAGTATGTGCTTCCTCGCCACCTCAACGAAGAGAACAAGTATCGTAGACGCGGCCAGGAGGGGCAACAGCACCGCGGGGTCTTTGGAGTATACGGCAGCGAAAAGGGAAGAGACGCCGGCGCCGAAACCGACGACCCTGGAAACGTGCCCTTTTCGGCTGAGCATCCTGTAGAACTCTCCCAGGGAGACCATGCAGATGAGGAAGCAAAGGACGAACCAATAGGGGTTCCCAAGGTATATGCCTCCAAGGATCGCCAAGCCCAGTGCAAGACCGCTGGCTGAACGCACGATCAGCTCCCTTGGGAAAAATTTACCTCGATCCATATCTTCTCTCCCGAAGGGAATAATGCTCCAGCGCTTTCTGAAAGTCCTCTTCGCCGAAATCGGGCCAAAGGGTGTCGGTGAAAAAAAACTCCGCGTAGGCCGACTCCCAGAGCAAGAAGTTGCTTATCCTCACCTCTCCACTCGTCCTGACGACCAGGTCCGGATCAGGTATATCAGGGTTGTAGAGGTTGGCGGAGATCAATTCTTCCGTGATTTCCCCGGTAAAACCCTTCCGCAGCAGCCTGTTGATCCCGTCGACGATCTCCTGTCTTCCGCCGTAATTCAGGCAGGCCACCACCGTGAGGAGGTCCCCCCCGGCGGTGGCTTTTGCGAAATGCGATATTTCCTCCTGGAGGTCCCCGGCCAGTTGATCGATCCTGCCCGAAAAGATCATCCTTATCCTGTTTTGGATAAGTTCGTCCCTCTTAGACCTGAGATGGGACTTCAGCAAAGACAGGAGACCCTCGACCTCGGCCTGGGGACGTTTCCAGTTTTCCGTGGAAAAGGCGAAAAGGGACAGGAAATCCACTCCTGGCGTGGCCGCAGCTGCGCTTATAACCCTCTCCACGGCCCGGACACCCTCGCGATGACCGGCAAGGTGCGGGAGGCCTCTCCTCGCGGCCCAACGGCCGTTGCCGTCCATTATTATCGCTACATGGGAAGGTATACCAACCTTCCCCTCTACCGGCATTCCAGCCAACGATCCCTGACCTCCTGTATATCCGTCCACGTCAGATCCTTGGGGCCCCCCTTCTTCTTCGACTGGTTTCTCAGAAGAAAACTGGGATGGAACATGGGCATCACCTTTATCCCCTTCCAATCGAACCACTTCCCCCGCACCCTGGAGATGCTTTCGCCCGTCTTCAATATCCATTTGGTAGGCGTCGCCCCGAGGCAGACGAGGATCGCCGGGTTTATCAGGGCGATCTGGGCTTTCAGAAAATCCTCGCAGGCGAGCATTTCCTCGATCGAGGGGACCCGGTTGCCCGGAGGTCTGCATTTTACCACGTTGGTTATGAAGATATTCTTCCTATCGATGTCGGCGGCCTCGAAGATCCTGGTCAGTAGTTGGCCGGCCCTTCCCACGAAGGGGATACCCTGCTGGTCCTCCTCGAGCCCAGGAGCCTCGCCAACGAAAAGCAGGCGGGTGGACCTGTCGCCTTCACCAAATACGACATTCTGTCTTCCCGAAGCCAGGTGGCACTTTTCGCACTGTTTGGCGGCAGAGATAAGTCTCTCCCAGGCCTCGGACCTGTTGTCACGGGTGACCCCGCCCTTCGATCTCATTGGATATCAACCCCCACAAAGAAGATGTCCACACGGTAAACGTCCAGCCCCGTAATGCCCGAGACGGCCCGGGAGGTCCTGTCGCGGAGGTTTTTTCCCAAAAGGACCATCGACCTCTGCCCAGGGCTGAAAACCAGCTCCATCTGGATAGTAATTCCCCCGTTGGTAGGCTTGGTCTGCACCGACTCCACGAAAGAAACTTGGGCGGTCCTTTCGGCGATGAAGCGGGCCATCTGGTTTATGGCCTCCGGGTCTATGCTGACCTTGCCGAAGAACTTGAAAGGGGGGCGGACGATGGTCTTCTCTCCCTCCATGTGGTCGGAGTTATCGAAAAGGACCTTCAGCCTTCCCACCAGTTTTCCCGCGAAGTGTCTCCGCACCTGGATATGCGAAACGGGAATAACGTGTTGTCCCTTGAAGGACCTTTCCTTTTTCGCACGGGATATTTCCTGGGGGGAGGAAACATCCTCGATCCTTATGATCCTCTCCGGATCGGGCAGGCCCAAGTTGGCCAAGATCCGGGACACCATCCCCGACGAGGTGGCGATCAACATCACTGAACAGGGTTGAGAGTGGAAAAGGTATTCCACCACGGCCTTTCTGTGATCCAAGTACTCGAAAAGGGCTCTTCTTATAGCCCGGACCTGGTTTTTTTCGGTCTTGGCGCTTTTCCCCCGGACGATCTGCCCCTTTCGAATCAAGAGTCCATCATCGATGATAAAATCCACACCTAAATCCTGGGCCACCAATTGGGCTCTCTGGCTCTTCCCCGTCCCGGCGGGGCCGACGAAGGCAAAGACCCTGACCTCATTGAGGATGATCTTTTCGGTTCCCTTAACCAAGTTTCGCCAGCACCTTTTTCAACGATGACAGGAAGTAGTCGTTCTCCCCGGGCAACCCAACGGTAACCCTGAGAAATCCCTCCAGGCCGAGGTCGCTGGTCTTCCTCACGATCACCCCTTCACGCAGGAGGCCCTCGTAGACCTCATCGCTCTTCTTGTGCCTGACCAGGATAAAGTTCGCCCTGGTGGGCTCGGCGTGAACCCCGATCTCGGACAGGCTTCTGGTGAGCCTATTCCTCTCGGACAGGGTCTTCAGCCTGACGTCATTTATGAATTCGGCCTCGAGCAGGGCCGCATGGGCCGCGTACTGGCCTACCCTGCTCACTTCGAAGACGGGGTGGATCTTGTCGTAGGCGTCGGCCACGGTCTTGGGAGCGATAGCGTATCCCACGCGGAGGGAAGCCAGCCCATATATCTTCGAGAAGGTCCTCGTTATCACTACCCTGCCGATATCCCTGAACAATTCAATCCCCGACAGGTAACCGGGATTCTCCACGTACTCGGCGTAAGCCTCGTCAACGATCAGCAGGATCTGCCGGGAGTCAAGTTCATGGGCGAGGTTGATCATCCTTTCCCGATCCACGATCGTCCCCAGTGGGTTGTTGGGGTTGGACAGGACCACGGCCTTTGCGCGCCCCGCACAGGCTCCGATAATGTCCTCTATCTCCCAGGTACCTTCCTCGCGGGGAGGGACCTCCACGAAGGTTGCGCCCGAGGCTATCGCCGCTACCCGGTAGAGCGGATAGGTCGGCACGGGGCAGACTATTCCGTCGCCGGGTCCAATTATCGAATGAAAGAGAGTATGAAGGATGCCCTCGGTGCCTGCACCGATGATGATCTCTCCCACCGACACTCCCCACTTCCGGGCCAGGAGACGTCGGAGCCTGTACGATTGGGGGTCGGGATAGCGGTTTACGTTCTCCAGGCTTGTCTGGATCGCTCTTTCGACCGAATCGGGAAGTGGCCAGGGATTTTCGTTGGAGCACAGCCGGACCACCTTCTCGAGCCCCAGTTCCCTCTGCAGTTCGCCGGCAGGTTTACCGTAACGATACTTTCCTACACTGGAAAGGTCGTTCCTGATCAGATTTTTAAGCCATGCCAATTCTCATACCTCGCTTTTTTGTGTCGGTCACCATTTGAGGTCGCCGTTTTCCTCGGAGACGACGATCTTGACTTGGCCCCCGAGGCTCCTGATCTTTTCGTCCATCCTTTCGTAACCCCGCCAGATATGGCCGAGTCCGAAGAGGGATGTCTCATCCGGCGTTGAAAGCCCGGCGATCACGAGAGCCGCACCGGCTCTCAGGTCCGTGGCCCTCACATCGGCGCCGTTCAGGGACTGGACGCCGGAGACCACGGCGGTGTTCCCCTGGAGTTCTATATTGGCGCCCATCCTCTTCAGTTCACTCACATGGAGAAAACGGGATTCAAATACTGCTTCCTGGATGA
This sequence comes from Thermovirga sp., assembly GCA_012523215.1. NCBI lineage: Bacteria > Thermotogati > Synergistota > Synergistia > Synergistales > Thermovirgaceae > Thermovirga > Thermovirga sp. The sequence continues at coordinate 3,319 of JAAYIZ010000028.1, read as the reverse complement.
TGCTCGTGCCCTCAGCGATGGCCATGAGGGCGGTGAACTGGGGCTGGACATCGGTGGGAAAACCAGGATAGGGAAGTGTTTTAAGGGTTACGCACTTTGTAGATTCCCCCTGGAAGGCCCTGACATGGTCCTCCCCCGTTTCGATGCCGACTCCTGCTTCCTCGAGTTTGGCCGTAATAGCATCGAGGTGTTCCGGTATGACCCGCGAGACCGTGACATCGCCCCTCGTGGCCGCACCGGCTATCAGGTAGGTGCTGGCCTCAATCCTGTCGGGGATTATTTCTATCTCGCCTCCCTCCAGGTCGCCGGTGCCCAGGATATGGAGGGTGCCGGTACCGGCTCCATCAATCGAACAGCCCATGAGGTTCAGCGTCTCGATCAGGTTCCTGATCTCCGGTTCACGGGCGGCATTTTCAATCACCGTCTCCCCCTCGGCGTAAACCGCTGCCATGAGGAGATTCTCCGTGGCGCCCACGGAGGGAAAGTCCAGGTATATCTTTGAGCCCTTCAACGCGTTGGCGCTGGCATGCACCGCCCCATGGACGAGGTCGATATTGGCCCCGAGCCTTGCGAGCCCCTTGAGGTGAAGGTCGATGGGCCTGCTGCCTATGGCGCAGCCGCCGGGAAGAGGAAGTATTGCCCTTTTCGTCCGGGCAAGGAGGGGCCCCAGGACAAGTGAAGAGGCTCTCATCTTCCGGACCAGGGATTTTGGCGTTTCCCAGTTGAGTTCGTCCGGGACAAAAATACTCATCTCGTTATCCTGAAAATGCACATTCGCGCCCAAGTGCCTCAGGAGGTCCGCCATGGTGAAAATATCCTGCAGTTTCGGAACTCTCCTCAATCTGAGAGTTTTATCCCTCAGAAGCAGAGAGGACGCTATCACTGGGAGAGCGGCGTTTTTGGCCCCCTGTACGGCGATGGACCCTTCCAGGGGTTTGCCTCCGTGAATCAACATTTTGTAGTTCAAATGATCACCCCTCAAGGTCTATTGTATCAGGCTGCCCACCGGGTATATCGTGCCTGGTTTCTTGTAAGAAAAGCTCCTCCATCGATTGGACTATCTTCTCCGAGGCCTTCCCGGAGCCGAAGGGAAGCTCTCTCTTGGCGGGGTCGTGGGGAAAATCTTCCCGACTCCCATCCAGTGTCCTTCTAGCCGCATCCAGGATCCTTCCTGGCTCCGTCCCGACGAGAAGGGAAGTACCGAACTCCACGGCCTCGGGGCGTTCGGTCAACTCCCTCATGACCAGCGTGGGGACTCCCAAGACGGTTGTTTCCTCCTGGATTCCACCGCTGTCCGTAAGGATGAGATCGCTCCTTTTCATCGACCAGATAAAATCGGGGTAATCCAAGGGCTCGCACAGAATGACTCTCTTCTCTTCCGAAAGCATTTCACGGAAGACCCGCCTGACCTCCGGGTTGCGGTGCATGGGGACTATCGCCCATAGGTCCGGATTCTCCTCCATCAACCTGGCTACCGCGGAACAGATCCCCTCGAGGGGCTCGCCCCAGGACTCCCTCCTGTGAGCCGTAAGGAGCATTACCGGCGCCGAGGGAGGTATGGACGAAAGCGCATCGACCGATGGCGAGGTTACCTTGTCCGCGGCGAGGAGCAAGGCATCGATAACGGTGTTTCCCGTCCTTATCACCTTCGAGGGGTCGCATCCTTCACGGAGGAGGTTTTCCCTCGCCCCTTCCGTCGGAGCGAACCACCAACCCGCCACGCGGTCTGAAATGATCCGGTTCAATTCCTCCGGGAAGGGCAGGTTCACATTACCGCTCCTCAGGCCCGCCTCGACATGGCCTATCCGGAACCGCCGGTAGAAAGCAGCCAAGGAAGCCGCCATCGTCGTGGTGGTATCGCCATGGACGAGGACGAAAAAAGGCTTGATTTCCTCGAGAACCTCACCGACCTCTTCGAGCACCCTTGACGTAAGGTAATCCAGGCTCTGGTTCTCCTTCATCAGGGCCAGGTCCTTGTCGGGCTCGATGCCGAAGAAATCGAGCGGTTGTCTCATCATCGAGGTATGCTGACCCGTCGCGAGGACGTAAGGCTCAAGAAGAGCGCTCTCCTTGAGCTTCAGAATCACCGGGGCCATCTTGATCGCTTCCGGTCGGGTGCCGATGACGCAACAGACGACTCCCTTTACAGGCACCGGCCTTCGCTCCCTTTTCATGTCATCCTCCGTCCCAGGAGGATGACAGCCATCCAGAGGGAAAGGGCATGAAGAGAAACCAGGATGACCAGAACTGCAGAAAGGGACAGGCCCTTGTCGACCAGCAGGTGATGAAAATGTCCCCGGTCCGGCTGGAAAGGTGATGTCCCCCTTATCGCCCTTCGGACCAGGGAGAAAAGCGTATCCGCCACCGGCATTCCCCCGACCAGGAGCATGGCCAAAAGCCAAGGTAAGATCCCCTTCCCTTCGAGAAGGAGGGGAAGACCCCTCGAGAACTGGGAGACGCAGAGGAAACCAAGCAAGGTGCTTCCTCCATCCCCCAGGAAGGTCTTGGCGAAGGGATAATTCCAGGGCAAGACGCCCAGGGAAAGTCCAAGTGCGACGGACCACCACAACTCCCCGGTGAGATAGAGACCCGTCAAAGCCGTCAGCGAAAAAACCGCGAGGGAAAGGCCGTTGATGCCGTCCACCAGGTTATAGGCGCTGGTAGTTCCGCTTATCCAGAGTACGAGGGCTGCCTTCACGGCGGGCTGGACGGGAATGCCCCAAGCTACCGCCACCGCCGCCGCGAGGTGGACCGCCAGCTTCCACGATGGGGGGAGGGGGTGCATATCATCCATGTAACCGAAAAGGAACACCGCTGTCGCGCCGGTGGCGATAAGCCCGACATCGCCGCCAGGGTCGGAAAGTAGGATGGCAAAAAACAGGTAACCCACCCAAATGACTACCCCGGCGCCTCTTGGCGTGGTCGCGGGGTGCCTTTTCCTTCCGCCCGGCTCATCGACGATCCTGTACTGCCGCGACAAGAAGATCGAAAGGGGTGTCGCCGCCAGGGACCAGATCAGAAAGACCAGGAAAAAGAACGGTTTTTCCCACAATCGAGATTTCCTCCCTACCCTGTATGGGGTGGGCTACCGGGTCCCGAAAAGGCGGTCGCCCGCATCACCCAGGCCCGGAACGATATAGCCATGATCATCGAGATGGCTGTCAAGGGCAGCGGCGAATATTACCACATCGGGGTGCCTGTCGTGAACCTTTGCGACGCCCTCGGGCGCCGCGATAAGGCTGAGAAGGGATATCTTCGTTCCCCCCTTTTTCTTGACCAGGTCGATCGCGGCAACGGCGGAACCCCCGGTGGCGAGCAT
>JAAYIZ010000027.1 GCA_012523215.1 Thermovirga sp. | reverse complement strand
GTTCGCTGGAGATACTGCGGAATTACGAAGGAGAACTGAAGGCCGGGGGCTACGAGATACTCTTTTCGGGCTCCGGGGAGGAACTGGGTCCCTACGACAGTTTCGCCGAGACCCTCTACGGCCGGGACAGGCACTACCCTCTTCCCGGCGACCAGAAGACCAAGAAGCAGCAATTTTTGTCGGCGCGGCTCGCCCGGCCCGCAGAGGGCGATGTCTACGTGATGGTCTGCACCCTGGAGAACCACTTCTGGGGGTCCGAAACGAAGCTGGAAAAGGGGCGCACCTACGCCAGGGTGGACATCGTCGAGGTCAAACCCATGGAGACCAGGATGGTGGTCGTGACCTCCGAGGAGATGGCCAAGGGGATCGAGAAGACGGGGAAAATAGCCCTCTACGGGATATTCTTCGACACCGACAAGTCCGATATCAAGCCCGAATCCGTGCCGGCCCTGGAGGAAATAGCCAAGCTGATGAAGGCTTCGCCCGAGCTGAGGGTGCTGGTGGTGGGACACACCGACAGCACCGGCGACAGGGAGTACAACCTGGGTCTTTCACGGAGGCGGGCCGAATCGGTGGTGAAGTACCTTCAAGAGAAACACCAGGTCCCCCCATCGCGGATGATCTCCGCGGGGGTGGGCATGCTGGCCCCCGTAGCCACCAACAGGACCGAGGAAGGAAGGGCGAAGAACAGGCGAGTGGAACTGGTGGAGTTCTAAAGGCCTTTCGACCCCGGCTTTCCGGGTATTTTTTCGTTCCGCCGGCACAACCCGCCACCGACCGCGGTCGGTGGCGGGTTGTCTTGGTTTCTTTCATGGGAAAACCCCCGCCATCATGAAAAGCAGGGGGGACCGGTTTCCATTTCCTTTGTCGTTCCTTCGCCTATTTAATTTTGTGTATATTGACACTCCACCCAGGCCGATGCTATATTCCCGGGCAATATACTCTCGAAGAGGCAATAAAAACCCCTCTTTTTAATTTAGATTTATTGACCCCCGTTGACCGGGAACCATTCGAGGGAGAGGAGGTGGCCATCCCTGCCTTGATCCATTGCTCAAGATGGATCCACCGGGAAAAGGGGCGAGTTGAAACCCAGGTAACCAATATCAAGAGGAGGGTTCGAAATGAGTTTGACACGGAACGAGGAGTACCAGAAATGCCTGGAGTATCTTGATGAAAAAGAGGTGATCGAGTTCCTCTCGGAACTGATCAGGGTGGACAGTGTGAACCCTCCGGGAAATGAAAAGAACGCGGCCCTGCTGGCATCCAAAAAGCTCGGGGAATGCGGGATAGCATCGGAGGTGATGGACGTTGACCGCAAAGAACTGAACAGGGCCAACCTTTACGCGAAAATGGGCGACCCCTCTCAAGGCCCGACCCTTCTTTACAGCGGACATTTCGACGTCGTCCCCGCCGGAGATGGATGGGTGCACGACCCCTTCGGGGCGGAGATCGAAGGAGACCTGATGTACGGCCGAGGAACGAGCGATATGAAAGCCGGAGACGCCGCCATGATCATGGCCATGTGCATTTTGAAAAGAGCAGGCGTTCCGCTTAAGGGTACCCTGGCTTTCCTCGGGACGGCCGGTGAAGAGACGGGCCTGGTTGGAGCAAGGGCCTTCGTTGAAGAGCGCGGCGCGGAAAATATCGATGCCCTCGCCATCAGCGAGGCAAGCGTCGGAGATATTTATATCGCCCAGAAGGGTGCCCTCTGGCTCAGGTTCATCTCCAAGGGCAAAAGAGCTCATGGGGGCCTGCCCGAGGAGGGCGTGAACGCCCTGGCGAATATGATCAAGTTTACGGAAAGGCTCCAGGAGAAATTCAGATTCATGGTCACCGAAAGCAAACTGCTCACCCCGCCGACCTTGAACTTGACCGGAATGCACGCCGGCGAACTGACCAATATCATCCCTGACCGCTGCGAAGCCGTTGTGGATATCAGGACCATCCCCGGGAACCCTCACTCCGAACTCCTGGCCCAGATCGAGGGGATCCTCGCGGAAGTCAAAAAGGAAGACGAGACGGTCGATATTTCTATAAAGGTCGAATTGAACCTGACCTCGATAAGCACCGAACTCGACCATCCCTTTATCCAGAGCGCCGTTGAATCCTACAAGGGCGTGTTCAACAGGGAGCCCGCCATAAAAGGGGTCACCTACGGCACCGACGCGGTCCCCTTCAGGGAGGTCAACCCCGATCTTCCGCTGGTCATTTACGGGCCCGGCGATTCGACGAGGAACCACAAACTCGACGAGTACGTCGAGATATCGAGCGTCATCGATTCGACGAAATTCTACATCGCCCTGGCCCTCGAATATTTGAAATAATTTTGCCTGACCCATGGATTTCACCAGGATCATGTTTCCCCGAAATGAGCATTCAAAGGGGTGATGCGTTTGAAGTTCTTGATCTCGTTTATCGATAGCGTCAACAAGCTGAATGATTGGGTGGGCAGGATAGTAGGTTACCTCGTATATCCGATAATGTTCATCCTGGTCTTCGAGGTGGTGATGCGCTACGCCTTCCACCGTCCCACCATCTGGGCCCATGAAACATCCTGCATGCTCTACGGCGCCCATTTCCTACTGGGAGGGGCTTACGCCCTCGGCAAGGATGCTTTCGTGAACGTCGAAGTCTTTTACCAGTCCTTCAGGCCCAGGGTTAAGGCCATCGTGGACCTGTTCACCTGGACGATGTTCTACGCCTTCGTGGGGACCCTGCTTTGGAAGAGCATTCCCTGGGCCTATGCAAGCCTCAGGGTAGGCGAATACTCCGAAAGCGTCTGGGGGCCCCCCCTGTGGCCCATCAAGCTCACCCTGCCGGTGGCGGCCTTCCTGATGCTGCTGCAGGGGATGACCAAGACCATCAAGGACCTCCATCTCGTCTTCACGGGGCGGGAGCTGGTCACGGCGGCCGAAGACCGGGCCAGGGCCGAAAACTGAGGTGATCCCATGGACATAGGGTTTGTTTCGATCCTTCTCTTTGGCGGTATGTTCTTCCTCCTGGCCCTGGGACTCCCGGTGGCCTTCGTGCTCGGGGGGCTCGCAGCGGTTTTCACAACCGTTTTCTGGGGCCCCGAGTCTTTATTCATCGTAGTGGCCAGGACCTTCGCCATGATGCAGACCACGACCCTGGTAGCCGCTCCCCTTTTCGTCCTGATGGCTACCGTCCTGGAACGTTCCGGGGTCGCCGAGGACCTCTTCGAGGTCATGTACCGATGGATAGGGTCCATCAAGGGCGGGCTGGCGGTGGGAACCGTCCTGGCCTGCACGATAATCGCCGCCATGTCAGGGATAGCCTCGACAGGCGTGGTCATGATGGGCGTCATGGCCCTGCCCGCGATGCTCAAGCGAGGTTACGACAAGAGG
>JAAYIZ010000026.1 GCA_012523215.1 Thermovirga sp. | reverse complement strand
GGGGCGGCGTCGGGCATAGGGCTGGCCCTCATTGAGGAGCTGCTGGCCTACGGGGCGGAGAAGGTCGTGCTCGCGGACTTTAACGCCGTGAACCTGAAAAAGCATACCGACCGTCTTTCGGCCGAATATCCCGGGAGAGTTAAGGGCATCCTCTGCGACGTGACGAAGGAGAACGAGGTCGTGGACATGATCGCCGAGGCCGCGGAGTTCTTCGGCGGGAGGATCGACCTGCTGATCAACAACGCCGGGGCGGGAGTTATGGGGATGTTCACCGAGTCGTACCCTCCCATACCCGAGAAGGATCGCCACGGGATGATCGTCCAGACCAACAAGGACTGGGAAAAGGCCTTCGCCCTCAACTTCTACGGGGCGCTGTACGGTTGCCGCGAGGTTATTCCCATAATGCAGAAGAACGGAGGCGGGCAAGTGATCAACGTGATCTCGGGCATAGCCTTCTACCCCATGGCTTACCAGTCGATGTACGCGGCCACCAAGGCGGCCCTGAACGGCCTGACCCTTTCCCTGCGCTACGAGTACTGGGACGATAACATCAAGTTCAACGCCGCCACGCCCGGCACGACGGCCACGGCTATCTGGGGCGATATGGCCCCGCCGCCGACCGCCCAGACCCCCCAGCAGTCGGCAAGGCGCATCCTGGCCCAGGCCGCGAAAAACAGGCGGGTCATATTCGGCGACGACCCGGACGAGGCGGGGGCGAAAAACTGCTTCCACCCGGATCACGAGGATATACCCGACACCTACCTTCTGGAGGTGGCAAGGGCCAGAAGGAGCGGCGAGTCCACCCGGGTCTAGAGGCACGGCCCGGTTTCCTAGCAACGCCGACAGGGTGGGCGAGCCCCAGGGGCCGCCCACCCTCTTTGCAGGGTGCTGTCCGGGCTGGGAGAAGATCTCCCCGTGCGGTCAGATGCTGATGGTATTACTCGCCCCGGCCATCTTTTCCGTTATTCCATACATGTCGGCTACGCTGCCGACGGCCAGTTTGCCCTGCAGCTCGAAGTAATTGATGCAGGTCCCGCAGGACAGGATATTCGTCCCGGCGGCTTCCAGTCTTTTCAGGTCATCGATCGCGCTGGAGCCTTCGGCCGTCAGAAACACCCCTGAATTGAAGAAAACCACCGATTCGGGAGGTGTCTTGAGCTCGGTCAGGGAGTAGATGAATCCCTTGACCAAGATCTTGCCCAGTTCGTCGGAACCAGCCCCCATGCCGTCCTTGCCGATCACGACGACCATTCTTTCGGGAGCCGCGGAAGGGCGGACCTCGCCTTGTTCGCTCCTCTCCTCTTCAACAGCGGGGGCCGCGGCGCCGCTTTTAACGATAAGGACATCGAAAAGGCCCGACGAAACCTCCTGGTAAGAAAAATCGTACCCGTAGCCCCTGGCCATTTTCTCCAGGTTCTGTACCGCCACGATGTTGTCCACTTTCACGGTGACGGCCTCCACGTCCCCTTGCCCCAGCGCTTTTTTTGCTTTGATAACGGGTATGGGGCACGGCTGCCCCAGGACATCGATAGTTTTCATGGCCGACCTCCTCTTCCTGCTAGAACAGGATGATATCCCTGTCCCGGGTGACTATCTCCCCAATGACCCTCGCGGCGGGGTCTCCGGTCTGTATCTCCGCCAGTAATGCGGCCGCCTGGCCCTCCTTTACGGCGATGAGCAGCCCGCCGGAGGTCTGGGGATCAAAAAGCAGTTCCTGCAAGGCGAAGGGCAAACCGGAGACGTCGGCCTTGCCCGCCAGGAAGTTGCGGTTCCGCTGGCCCGCGGCGGTGACCAGGTACTCCTCGGCGTACTGGTAGGCCTCTTCGAAATAGGGGATCTCCCCCGGGTAGAGCAGGATTGAAACTTTGTCCGAAGCCATCTCCAGCATGTGCACCATCAGGCCGAAACCAGTGATATCGGTGCAGGCGCTGACCGTATAGTTCCGCATCTTTTCCGCCGCGTATTTGTTCAGGCGCTCCATCGCGGCCACGGCCTTGTCGACGGCTGCCCAGCTGGCGACCTCACCCCGCAGGGCCGCCATGATGATCCCGGTGCCGAGGGGCTTCGTCAGTATGAGTTTATGCCCCCGTTCCGGCGTGTCGTTCCTGATAATACGGCCGTTATCGATGATCCCCGTCACGGCCAGGCCGTACTTCGGCTCCTTGTCGTATATAGAATGCCCGCCCGCCAGGACGGCCCCCGCCTCCATGACTTTTTCCGCGCCGCCCGTCAGTATCTCGTTCAGGATCTCCAGGTCCAGGGACTCAGGGAAACAAACCAGGTTCAGGGCCGTTAAAGGTTCGCCTCCCATGGCGTAGATGTCACTGAGAGCGTTCGTCGCCGCTATCCTGCCAAAGGTG
>JAAYIZ010000025.1 GCA_012523215.1 Thermovirga sp. | reverse complement strand
GCAGGCGGGACCGATGCTGGTAAAGGAAGGAAGAAAGGTCTTTGATCCGGAAGGGTTCAACCCGAAGACCCTTTCACTGCCTCACCCAAGATCCTTCGTAGGTAGCGACGGAGAAAGGATCTGGTTCATCGTCATCGATGGAAGGGACCCCTGGCACAGCAACGGCGCGACCATAGCCGAGACAGCCGCGGTAGCGGAGAGGCTCGGCTTGGTGAACGCCCTGAACCTGGACGGCGGGGGTTCGTCGTCGATCTGGTGGTCTGGGAGGATCGTTAATTTACCGCCGGGGAGAGTCGCAAGGCCAGTTCCCTACGCCCTCGTCTTCTGACCGGCGACCCTAAGACCTTCGGGGGAGCGGATCCACACATCCATCTGAGGGAAGGGTATCGTTATGCCCTCGGCATCGAAGGCTTCCTTCAGGCGCAGGCGGTACTCCATGCCGATGGACCAGTGTTCTCCCGGGACGGTCCTTATGAGTGCCCTCAGGGAAACCGCCCGCTCGTCGAAGGAGAGAATCCCCTGGATCCGGGGGTCTTCCTTCACCTTGTCGGGGAAGTCTTTTTTGAGTTCCCCGCCCACCCTCTCCATTACGCCCAGTGCCTTGCGTATATCCGAATCGTAGGAGACACCCACCACAACCTGGGCTTGGGACCAGTACTTGGTGGCATTCACTAGTTCCGTGATCCTGCCGTTGGGGATGATGATGTAGTTCCCGTCAAGGTCGGATAGGTGGGTGGTCCTGAGGGTGAAGTTCTCGACGACGCCGAAGTATTCTCCGATCTTCACCACGTCCCCGACGGAATAATGATCCTCCACGACCACGAAGATACCGTTGAGGAAGTCCCTGATTATATTCTGGGCCGCCAGGGATAGGGCCAGCCCGGCAATGCCCAGTCCCGTCAGTATGGGCATGATGTTGACGTTGATCGTGCCGAGGAAGGTCAGGAAGGCCACCGCCCCAAGCCCCCACCGCAGGAGATCAATCACCAAACCCCTGAGTGTCCCCAACCTTTTGACCCGGGATGACCTTTCGTGCGTGCTCAGCTGCCCAGCCGCCCCGTTCTGGACTCTAGCTATTCCCTTATCGAAGAGTTTTCCCGCCAGTTTGACGAGGATCCTGTCCGATATGTACCATCCAAGGATTACCAGTATGGGCCTGATCAACCCGCCAAAGCCTGCCTGGAGGGGATTCCATGCCATGATAAGTACCACCTTCCATGTCCGTCAATATGGGTCGGCTACTCTTAGCCGGGATTGATTATACTGGATGTACGGCATCTTAAAACGGCTCCAGGGAAGAAAGGGGGAAGCGATAATGGCCAAGGTGATAGCTGAAGTGGTGATCGTACCCTATGGGACGGGTACGACGAGCCTGAGCGGTTATGTCGCCGAGGTAGAAAAGAAACTCAAGGAGTTCGATCTCAAGACGATGCTGACGCCCATGGGGACCATCCTGGAAGGCGACCTCGACGTGGTGCTGCAGGCCGTGAGGGCTGCCCACGAAATACCCTTCAACCAGGGGGCTCTCCGAGTGGGCACCTCCTTGAGGATAGACGAAAGGCGGAACAAGGATATCACCATGGAGAGCAAGGTCCGCTCGGTGGAGGGGAAATTACAGGGATAAATCATCGCAAACCCCGGACAGAGGCTATCTCCGCCCGGGGTTCCCTTACCCTATCGCCCAGCAAATTCGCTTGACGAGTGAAAAGAAGGTTTATTCTTCGGCTTCAGGTTTATTCCCCAAGGTGCTTGTCTCCACGTCGGGTATGTAGAGGTTCAATATCCTCCTTACCTCGGGTTCGTCGCTTTTGTCGAAGAGCACCCTGAGGCCGGTAACGCCTTTTTCGAAGAAGCACATCATCCTTGAGCCCCTGAAGGCGAAGTTTACGTATTGTACTTCCTCCCAGGGGATGGTAGTCGAGTGATTGGTGATCCAGGTCCTGGTCTGCCTGACTAGCCCCTGGGGCGAAAGCACAATCCTCTTCTCAAAACCCGACACATAGGCGAGGACGGCTCCGACAAGCATCTTGTGAAAGGCGAAGGTCCGCATTCCGTCACCGACGAGAAGGATCCCTACCAGAAGAGCAAACCATTTCATCCACTTCGGGAAGGGCGTGCCGGAACGGGAGACTAGCAGTTCCTCCACGGGAGGCACCTCCTGGTGTTTTTTCTGCATGATCGGATCAGCGATGTTTTTTGCTCCTTTCCCGGCGGTCGAGATGAGCGGGTTCCAGGGAGAGAATGTCACCCTCGAAAAGCTTTATGAGGCCCTCCCTCGATAGCTGCCTCTGCCTGGCGGTATACTCCTCCCAGTGGTAGAGCTCCTCGGGATGGCTCTGGTTGTCGTCGGGTTCCGTGTAAACGGTCAGGACCCCCTCGTAGTTGCGCAGTATGATCTTCCGATCCGACTGGCTGACCACGTAATTGGGTCCCACGGGGATCTTGCCACCCCCGCCGGGAGCGTCGACGATGAACAACGGTTGGGCCATTCCCGTGGTATGCCCACGCAGGTACTCGATGATCTGGATGCCCTTGCCGACGCTGGTCCGGAAGTGCTCGATCCCTTCCGAGAGATCGCACTGGTAAATGTAGTAGGGATTTACGCGGATCTTCAGCAATCTCTGGCTCAGTTCTCTCATCAGATAGGGACAGTCGTTGACGCCCTTGAGGAGGACCGACTGGTTCCCCAGGGGCACCCCGGCATCGGCCAACCTGGCGCAGGCCTGGGCGGATTCCTGCGTCACTTCCTTGGGATGGTTGAACTGGGTGTTGAGCCAGATAGGGTGGTACTTTCTGAGCATGGCACAGAATTTGTCGGTGATCCTCTGGGGGCAGACGACGGGCATCCTGGTCCCCAGGCGGACGAAGTCCACATGGGGTATCGCCCGCAGTTCCGATATGATCCACTCGAGCCTGTCGTCATCGACGGTCAGCGGGTCCCCACCGGAAAGGAGAACATCCCTGAAGGACGGCGTTTTCCTTATGTACTCGATCCCCTTCTTGATCTGTTCGTCACCGTAGGCCTTGTCCGTCTCGCCGGCGTGCCGTCTCCTGGTGCAGTGGCGGCAATACATGCTGCATTGGTCGGTGATCAGGAAAAGCCCCCGGTCGGGGTAACGGTGGGTAAGGCCAGCGACGGGCGAGTCCACGTCCTCGTGAAGAGGATCAAGAAGATCGGACTTGCCCAGCCTTGTCTCGTTTTCCGTGGGGATCGCCTGCATCCTTATGGGGCACCTGGGATCATTGGGATCCATCAGTGACGCGAAGTAGGGCGT
>JAAYIZ010000024.1 GCA_012523215.1 Thermovirga sp. | reverse complement strand
CTTCTGGACCTTCGGCGACCTTTCCCGGGCCGGGTGGAGGGAGATAAGCATCATTTCCCTTGTAACAGGCGTTTGCTCCCTGTATTTCGCCTTCAATTCGTGGAATTACAACGCCATCGACGCCGGGGACGAGACGGCCGCGAGCCTTGGCGTCAACGTCAGGGTGGTGCGTTTTCTCGGCATGAGCCTGGCATCGCTGGTCACGGCGGTGATCATCTCCTTCGTCGGCGTGATAGGCTTCGTGGGCCTCGTCTGCCCCCACATGGTAAGGCGCCTAATAGGCGACGACAACCGGTTCCTCATCCCGGGCTCCCTCGGAATGGGCTCCATCCTTCTCCTGGCGGCCGATACAACGGCCAGGATCATGATAGCGCCCAATGTGCTGCCCGTGGCGATACTGACGTCCTTCGTCGGGGCTCCCCTGTTCCTCTACCTCCTCGTCAGGGGGTACCGACGATGATACTCGATGTCCGCGACGTCTCCTTCGGCTACAACAGCAGGCCCGTGCTGGAAGGGGTCTCCTTCAGCCTCGGGAGGAACGAGCTGCTGGCCATCCTCGGCCCCAACGGGGTGGGCAAGACGACCCTGCTGAAATGCCTGAACGGTATCCTGCGCCCGGCGACGGGGACCATCAAAGTCGAAGAGAGGGACCTCCTGCGCATGAAGAAGCTGGAAATAGCCAGGGACCTCGCCTATGTAGCCCAGCAGGAGCAGGGGGGGAGGCTGACCGCCTTCGACGCCATCCTCCTCGGCCGGAGACCCCGCATAACCTGGAAGGTGGGCAGGGAGGACATCCGTAAGGTGGACGCCATCATCCGGACCCTCGGCCTCGAGCACCTTTCGCTCCGGCACCTCGATGAGATGAGCGGCGGCGAACTACAAAAAGTCTGCATTGCCCGTGCACTGGTACAGGAGCCGAAGGTGCTGCTGCTCGATGAGCCCACCAGCAGCCTGGACCTCAGAAATCAGCAGGAAATCCTGTCCATCATCAGGCACATCGTGACGGGCCACGGAATGGCGGCGGTCATGACGATGCACGATATAAACTCCGCCCTGCGCTTCGCCGACAGGGTGGTCTTCATGAAGAAGGGCCGGATTTTTGCCGTCGCCGGCCTGGAGGAGATAACGCCGGCGATGATCGGGGAGGTCTACGGCATACCCGTCGTGATAGAGAAGGTCCAGGGGTACCCGGTGGTGGTGCCCGTGGGGACCAGAGAAAGTGACGCTTGAGGCGTAACGGTTGGATCGTGGGGCGAAAAGACAGACCCTTTTCACCACAGATGACACAGAGAGGGTCCTGATCAAAGGTCCCACGATGAACGAATCGTGATACAGAGTTCACGAATAGGTCGGACCTCTCCTGGCGAGCCCGGGATGGCCGATCCTTCGAACGGCCGGTCAAGGGACCGGTGATCGACATAAGGGAGTGAATGACTTGGGATTGAAGATACCTGAAGAGGAATTGAAGGCCCTTATTGCCTTCCATGGGCACTGGTGCCCCGGGCTGGCCACGGGGATAAAGGTCTCCCAGGTCGTCCTCGCCGAGCTCGGCCGGTCCTCCGACGAGGAGATCGTCGCCGTCGCCGAGACCGATAATTGCGCCGTCGACGCCATCCAGTTCCTCACGGGGTGCACCGTGGGAAAGGGCAATATGATCGTTAAGGATTGGGGAAAGGCGGCCTTCAGCTTCTATAGGAGGAGGGACGGAAAGTCCCTGAGAATAGTGAGCCGCCCCGACGCGGCGCAAAGCGGCAGCGATGAGTACAGGACCTTGCAGGAGAAGAGCAATCAAGGTGTCCTCACGCCGGAGGACTCGAAGAGGTTCGAGGAATTCAGAAGGGAGCGCTGCACCCGCATCCTCGAGTCGGAACCGGAGGCCCTGTTCATCATCGGGAAGCCCCTGGAACCCGTCCCGCCCTTCGCCCCCATGAAAAGGAGCGTCCTCTGCGACGCCTGCGGCGAGTTGGTCATGGAGACCAAGGCCAGGCTTTGCGACGGCCGCACCTTGTGCCTCCATTGCTTCGAGAGACTCGTACCCCGTCCGTGATATGTTGCCGGGAAGGGCTGTGATCCTTGCTTCCCGTGGCGTCGGCGACCGGTGCCGTTGAAGCGAAAAAGGAAATAGGAAGGGCAATGAACATCGCTTTTGGGATACATTTTTCGGGGAACCAGAAAATGAGTTAAACTATCGCCGTTCACGCCGGTTTTGAACCCCGGGAAAGGAAGGGAGCCGACAAGCATGCGAAGAAAAGAAAGGGAGATAAAGGACCGGGCGGAGATCGAATCGGTCATCCTGGATTCCCAAGTCTGCCGGATGGGGCTCTGCGACGACGGCAGGCCCTACGTGGTGCCGATGAATTTCGGGTACCGCGATGGCAAGGTCTATATGCACTGCGCTACGGAGGGGAGGAAACTGGACGTAATCGGGAAGAATCCCCAGGTCTGCCTCGAGTTCGAGGCGGACCTGCAGATGAAGCATGCCCAGGAAGCCTGCGATTTCTCCATGAAGTACAAGAGCGTCATTGCCTGGGGGAAGGTCCAGGTCCTTGAGAAATCCGAGGAAAAGATTTACGGGATGAACGTCATCATGGGGCACTACACGGGAAAGGAGTACGAGTTTCCCGCCCAGGCGCTGGCAAGGATAGTGGTCATCAGGGTCGATGTCGAGGAGATGACGGGGAAGCAGAATGGATGAACCCGACAGGCCAACCGTCATGGGGAAAGGAGCGATAACTCAAAAATCTGCACCCCTTCCAAAAGCGCTGGAGAACAGGGGCGTCATCGAAGAGGCTGCCAGGGGCAGGTCCCTTTTCGCAGCTTTCGATTTTGACGGCACCCTGGAGCCCATCAGCGACGACCCCGAAACGGTTTTCCTTGGTCCGGTCATGAAGGCGAGGCTCGAAGCCCTGTCCAGGGCTTCCAGGGTCGCCGTCATAACGGGCAGGGATTTGCGGGATATTCGCCGAAGGGTGGGACTGGTGGACCTTTTTTACTCCGGTTGCCACGGCTTCGAGATATCCGGCCCCCCGAGAAGCGGTATTTCCTTCGAGATAGGCGAAAAATACCTCCAGGCCCTGGAAGAGGCGGGAGACCGGTTTGAAAAAATCTTGAGGGGTTTTCCCGGAGCGATCCTCCAGAGGAAGAAGTTCTGCCTATCGGCCCACTACAGGCTCGTAAATGAGCGGGATGTCCCGGTGCTGGTCGGCCTCATCGAGGAGGCGGCCGCCGGCGTGGGGGGGTTGAGGGCGAGGTCCGACAAGAAGGCCGTGGAGGTACTTCCCGACATGGACTGGAACAAGGGTTCGGCGGTCCTTTGGCTCCTTGACGTTTTCGGGATGACCCCGGCGAATTCCTTCGCAATTTACG
>JAAYIZ010000023.1 GCA_012523215.1 Thermovirga sp. | reverse complement strand
TGGAAGGCTTCGCCAGGCTCTCAAAGGTATCCAGCAACAGGTCGCCCTTATCGTCGCACTCCAAAATGCTAAGATCACATCCGGTCAAATACAAGGGGCGTAACACGGAATTATGCTCCAGGACCGTTGTGATCACGTGGTCCTCTTTTTTGACCAGTCCGCGGATCACGAGGTTGAGGCTCTCCGTCGATGACGATGTGAATGCCACCCGGAGCGGGTCCTCGAGCTCCGCGAGGTCGGCGATCTCCTTGCGCGTCCGGTATATTTCCCTGTTGGCCAGCATGACCGCGCCGTAAAAGGAGCGCCCGGCGTTGCCGAAATGATCGATGGCGTACTTTACGGCCTTGGCCACCTCGGACGGCTTGATCAGCGTCGTCGCGCTGTTGTCGAAATATATCATTATCTTTACCCTTCCTTCTAGGTGTCAGACCTACACAATTGACAGATCCAGTTTCCGGGCCACTTCAAGGACTTTCTTTTCCAAGACCTTGTCCTTTTTCATGGCCTCGTCGAACCGCTTCCTCGCCTGGGTCACCCCCGAGGGCGTGAGATCGAAAAGGTTCCCGATCTCCTGTAGCTTCGCCCCGCTGAAACGATGGCAAAGGTAAATCCCCCCCGCCCTGGCCAGCCTGCCGCCGCCGGGGAACGCCTCTCCTACCGCCGCTTTGATCTTCCCTATGTCGGGCCTCCCCTGCAGCTCCCGCAAGGCGGGGATATCCCTGTCGGGCGCCAGTCCCTCTAGGTAGGTCTCCTTTATGTACCTGACAAAGTCATCGCTGCCAAGAATGGTCGAGGCGATCGAGCCGGAAAGAAGGTCAGGGCTCTTTTTCCCGACGGCCTTCAGGATGTAGTCCCTGTAATGTACCCTTTGCTTGCCCGGCTCCGTCCCGAAATACCCCAGGACAAAACCGGTGGAAAACCACGGGGGCGCCGTCCTCTCCTGGTAGAACCGGTAACTGCTCCACTTGTACTCTTCCGGGGAGGCCACCATCTTAGCCCTCACGGGGTTAAGATGTATATAGCGGGACAGTTCAGCGGCGTAGGCATCCGCCTCGACAAGAATGGCCTTGTAGCGACCCTGCAGGAGATGACCCGCCCTCTTTCGCTTCACGTTGAAGTAATTTGTGTAGGAGTTGTTGATATGCTTCATGATCCTGGATAGGTTACCCTCGGGGGTTTCGATCATCAGGTGGTAGTGGTTGTTCATAAGGCAATAGGCGTGGAATACGGCCCCGTACCTCTCCGCAGCCGACTCCAGGTAGGTCAGGAATTTCTCCCTGTCGCCTTCACTTTTGAAGATATCCTTTTGCTCGTTACCCCTGGATGTGACATGATAAAAAGCTCTCGGGTATTCGATCCTCAAGGGTCTGCCCATCGTCAAACCTCCGTCCCCGGCAGGGCAAATTTACCCCATTCTGGATCGAAAAACCCATTTCGTCAATTGTGTAGGTCTGACACCTTTCCCTTAAAAGGATATAATAGCGACTCTTAATTAGGGGGTGCAGTACATACAATGAGATTCGGAAAAAGAACGGACTTCGACAGGAACTTCCTGATGGGGAACATGATGGGACCCAACTGCGTCAGGATAGCAGCTGAAATTTTGCAAAAGGTATCCCTGAAACCGGGCATGCGGGTCCTTGACCTGGGCTGCGGAAAGGGCCTTACCTCCATATTCCTGGCAAGGGAGTTGGACGTCCAGGTCTTTGCCACCGACCTCTGGATAGAAGCGACGGAGAACTACGATCGCTTCAAGGACCTGGGCCTCGAAGAAGAGATCATCCCCATACATGCCGACGCAAGGGCCCTGCCCTTCGCCCACGGTTACTTTGACGCGGTTGTCAGCATAGACTCTTACCACTACTTCGGGAACACCCCTGACTATCTCGACACCCATCTCGTCCCCCTGCTGAAAAGGGGGGGCACTATTGCCGTTTCGGTCCCCGGTCTTATCAGGGACTTCACCGACGGTGTGCCTGCTGTGCTTAAACCTTTCTGGGAAAAGTGGGAAAAGGAGCTGCAGGGAGAAATGAACATCTACTCAGCTGAATGGTGGACCCGTCTTTGGGGACATTCTTTAAATATCACCCTTGAGGAATGTTTCTCCCACACATGTCATAAACAGGCATGGGAGGAATGGCTTGAATGTGACAACCCCTACGCGAAGGAAGACATCGAAATGATGAAAACCGAGAGCGGGCAATACTTCAACACCATAGGCCTTGTCGCCAGGAAGAACTGATCCATTTACAATGAACTGCACATCCCTGTAACGGAGGAATAAAACATGCCGAAAGAGATCATCCTTGAAAGAATGACCTGGCCAAAGGTCGGGAAAGCGATTGAAGAGGGATACGATACGGCAGTCTTCGCCTGCGGGGCGACAGAGCAGCACGGCCTCCACCTGCCCCTTTTTGTCGATGCTGAACACGGTGAGCGCATGGCCCTGGAAGTCGCCCGAAGGCTGGGGAAAGCACTCGTAGCCCCATCAATAAGGGTGGGCTGTTCGGAGCATCACATGGCCTTTCCGGGAACCATATCGATACTTCCCGAAACTCTTGAAGCACTTGTACGTGACTATTGCGTCAGCCTCTCCAGGCACGGCTTCAAGAATATCTGCATAATTCCAACCCACGGAGGCAATTTTGCGCCGATTGCAGTGATGCTGGATCGCCTCCGGGAAGCCGTGGAACCCGGGACCCGCGTATTCGCATTTACCGACCTGGAGGGCATGATGAAGGCCTGGCGAAATGCGGTGCAAAAGGAAAGTGGGCTCGGCAACAGGGTTGGGGGGCACGCTGACATCGCCGAAAGCTCGATAATGATGGTGCTTCATCCTGAACTGGTCGATAAAAACATCGCTGAGCCTGGGTTTACAGACCCTGTCACGCCTGAAGTTCTCGACCGCATGTTCAAGGAGGGATTGCAGAACCTCACCCCTAACGGCGTCATGGGCGACCCCCGGGGGATGTCGGCACCGATCGGGCTCAGATGTATTGACACCTTCGCGGGGTTGATCTCCGATTTCTTTGCAGGCCAGATCAGGGAAGTTACAGAAGATTCCTGCTGAACCCTGTTATCTACCCTCTTTTATCTTCTATCTTTATGGCGTCAGACCTACACAATTGACAGAACTGGAAGTACCAGTCCAGGACCTGGTGGGAGCACTCCCGACAGGGGTATCCCCTTTTCGGGCTGAAAATAAGGTCCGGTATTGAAACGATCAAGGTAGCGATAAATGAAGCGTCCCCCGAAGCAGCCAGCCGGCGGGAAGATGGGGTTATGGCTTCACCTAGATACAATTCATCAATTGTGTAGGTCTGACACCTGCTTTGTTTTGACACCTATGAGGTTAGGGTTTTCGATCCTCAAGGGTCTACCCATAGT
>JAAYIZ010000022.1 GCA_012523215.1 Thermovirga sp. | reverse complement strand
GCAACGCTTTTCGCAAAAGCTTTTCCTTTCATTCCCGTCACCTCTTCCCTCCTGGAAAAAGAACTTCGGGGCCTCGAGAAAATAGCTTTCATACACCTATTGTAATCTACAAAAGGGGATGTATAATCCGCGAAGAAAGAGGATCATCGGAAGTCTGGTCTTTGACCTCGCTTCAGGAACGGCGCCAATAAGCCCCTTGAGGCCCCCGGGCGCCGATCCTCCGGAAGGGTTCGCCGGCGTGACGGATGGTTTGTCCAGGTTCGGCACGACAGCGGGACCCCCAAGGACCGCGAAAGCGGCAGGGGAAGCGGATGGAAGAGCACTGGACTTGAATAAGCGGAGGTGAAGTCTGTCGAAGGACTGGATGAAGGGGCATATCACCAGTCACGGCACCGGCCAAGAGGACGGTGTATCCATCTATGCAGGGGGCGAATGAAAAGTGAAGAAGGAAGATCCCGGATCATCCAGCGGCGCAGGTCCGGTCCGGCGGATCGGCATCACGTTCAACCTGAAGAAGAAAGACTTGCTTCCAGGCGAACCCGACGACCGTTACGAGGAGTACGACTGCCTGGAAACGATTGAAACTCTCGAAAGGGAGATCAATCGTCTTGGTTTTGAGACCCTGCGTTACGAACAGGACGATTCTTTTCTTGAGAGGATCTCCCAAAACCCTCCCGACTTTGTATTGAACATAGCCGAAGGACGCGGAACGACAAGAGGAAGGGAATCGCAAGTGCCCAGTGTCCTTGAGAGCCTTGGCATTCCTTTCTCCGGTTCCGATTCCATAGCCATTGCCATTACCCTTGACAAGTGGCTGACCCACCATGTTCTCGCGGGGGGAGGGGCGTCCGTCCCCGATCTCTTCATGTTTTCCGCCGAGGAGGATTTCAGCGGGGCCATGTCAATTTTTCAAAAGCACAGGGAATACATCGTCAAGCCGAGGTGGGAAGGCTCTTCCAAGGGCGTTTTCCCCGACTCAGTGGTGGACAACCCCGTCGATTTGGCCGAGAAGGTCCGCAGGATTTGGAAGAATTACCAACAGCCGGCTCTTGTGGAGGAATACCTCCCCGGGACGGAGGTAACCGTTGGAGTCATGGGCAACAGGAACCCCGTCGTCATCGGGATGATGTCCATCGATCTAAAGACAGAGAAGGGCAAGGCTGTCTATTCACTGGAGCACAAGAGGGACTGGGAAGAAAAGGTGCACTACCTCGGGCCTGAGTCCATCGATCCTCACACGCGGGAAGAGGTTGAATCAGAGGCCCTGAAGGTGTTTCGTGTTCTCGAACTTAGGGATGTCGCCAGGGTGGATTTCCGCCTGGACAATGCGGGCGTTCCCAAGGCGATAGACATCAACCCACTCCCGGGCATTTCCGAGGCCTACAGTGACCTCCCTATCCTTTACAGGCTGAGCGGAGGAGATTACCCCTCTCTTTTAAAGGGGATCCTGAAGGAAGCGTTCCAGAGACAGGAGCTTAAGTGGCCCAGGGCTTCGACAAAGGGCAGGCACCGCAATGCTGCCTGAAAAGACCGTCGCCGTAGCGGCTGGAAAAGAAGAGACCGACAGGGAGGACGTCCTCGACGTCCTCCGCTGCAGGCAGAGCGTCATAGAGGGGCTCCTTTCCAAGGGATTTAAGGCCTTCCCGGTCGACATCCTCAGGGAAGATCTCCTGATCAAGGGGAAAGCGGCGAGGAAGCTGAGAGATAATTCGCCCGATTGCGTCTTCAACCTCTTCGAGGGGTTCGGTGAGGCGTCCTACCTGGAAATAAGGTTCGCCGAGATCCTTGAATCCCTGGGTATCCCCTTCACGGGCAACCCCTCCAGGACCCTTGCCCT
>JAAYIZ010000021.1 GCA_012523215.1 Thermovirga sp. | reverse complement strand
GTGGAGAGGGCCATCGTGCCCGAGATCGAGGGCAAGCTCAAAAACGGTGCGTGCCGTATGTTCTTCCTCACAGGTGTGGGTCTGGTCTACCCCTATCTCAGGACCCACAGTATATTGAGCAACCTTCAGCGGCTTTTCAAGGCATATCCCCTGGTAGGCTTTTTCCCCGGCAAGTATCAATTCACCAGGAGCAAGGGATACAGGCTGTACCTTTTCGGACTTTTGCCCGGCGACAATTACTACCGGGCTTTTGACCTCGATGAGTATGCCGTCTGAATTATTTGGGGGACTGCACCGTGGCAGGCGAAGTATCGGGAGGTGGAAGAAATGATGAAGATCGACGAGATATTTGAAAGGAGAATAGACCGGATCATTGAAGGTGTTATCAAGGCAGATGACGACGAGCACCTTTTTGAGGAGATTGACGAGTACGTAATAACCAACGAGATAAATCAAAGGCTTTCAGAGTTTTTGGACTACTACAACGACTACCAGGTAGTAAACGGCGCCTGGATATCCGGTTTCTTCGGTTCGGGAAAGTCCCATCTGCTCAAGATCCTCTCCTATGTTCTGGAAAACCGCCTCCTTCTTGATGACCTCCCTGCTGCTGAAATATTTCTGGAAAAACTAAAGGACGATGCCCTCCTCAAGGGGCAGATGGAGAAAGCCATTTCGATACCCTCCAGAAGCATTCTTTTTAATATCGACCAGAAGGCTGACGTAGTGTCCAAAAAGGAAACTGACGCGGTGCTTTCCGTATTCATGAAAGTATTCAACGATCTCCGAGGCTATGATCCCAAGATCCCCCATATTGCCCAGTTCGAATACGACATGGATCGCCAGGGATGTTACGGAGCATTCAAAGAAGCATTTCTTGAGATATCGGGTAAGCCATGGGAGGAAGCCAGAGAGTACGTCTGGCTCGAAGCGGGAGATTTTATCGCGGCCCTTTCGAGGATAAAGGGGATGACCGAGGAAGAAGCGACAAAAACCCTGGACAGGTATGAACATACTTATCACCTTTCCATAGAGGACTTCGCCTCGCAGGTCAAGGACTATATCGACAACCAGGGACCGGGTTTCAGGCTCAACATATTTGTCGATGAAGTGGGGCAGTACATAGCTGATAACGTGAAGCTGATGACAAACCTCCAGACCATAGCGGAGAGCCTGGCCACCAAGTGCCGTGGACAGGCATGGCTGATAGTCACTTCACAGGAGGACATGGACGATGTTATTGGGGAAGTGGGCGGACGTCAGTCCAACGACTTCTCGAAGATCCAGGACCGTCTTAAGTGCAGGATGAAACTGACCAGTAAGAACGTCGCAGAGGTCATACAGAGGCGTCTTCTGCAAAAAAAGTCCGATGTCATCAGCGACCTTGCCCTCCTTTACGAAAAGGAAAAGAACAACCTGAAAACACTCTTCGAATTCCGTGACTCAGGAAGGACTTATAGACATTTCCAGTCCGAGGAAGATTTCGTCGCATGCTACCCATTCATGCCTTACCACTTCGAATTGCTCCAGTCCGCCATAAAGGGCCTCTCCGAACATAACGCCTTTGAGGGCAAGTTCAGGTCTGTAGGTGAACGTTCCTTGTTGGGCGTTTTCCAGGAAGTCGCAAAACGCATCGCAGAAAAAAAGGTAGGTCACCTTGCCTCCTTTAATCTTATGTTCGACGGTATTCAGACGGCCCTTAAAAGCCAGATCCAAACTGACATTCTTAGCGCGGAGCGGACTCATTCTCTCCAGCCCCTGGCTGTAAGGGTGCTCAAAGCCTTGCTGATGGTGAAGTATGTCAGGGAGTTCAAAGCCAACCCAAGGAATATTTCCATTTTGCTCATTGACCGTTTCGATG
>JAAYIZ010000020.1 GCA_012523215.1 Thermovirga sp. | reverse complement strand
GTGCACCTGGGGACGCACCCCGAGCCCATCACCGGGGCTCTCTCCACGCCCATTTACCAGACCTCCACTTTCGCTTTCCGCAACGCCGATGAAGGGGCCCGGCGATTCAAAGGAGAGGAAGAGGGCTACATCTATACTCGCCTGGGGAACCCCAACCATACGGCCGTTGAGGAGAAGATCGCCGGTCTTGAAGGCGGTGAAGCGGCCGCGGTGACGGCTTCCGGCATGGGAGCCATCGCTTCGGTAATGTGGACCGCCCTGTCTTCCGGGGATCATGTGATCGCGGCGCGGTCCCTGTATGGCTGCACCCACGCCCTGATGAACCACCAGTTCCCCCGTTTCGGCATGGAAGCAACCTTTATGGGTCTCAGGGATCTTGAGACTGTAAGGGCGGCCATCAAGCCCAACACGAAAATGATCTACTGCGAATCGCCGGCGAACCCCACGATGGATATCGCCGACCTGGAGGGACTATCCCGAATTGCCCATGACGCGGGAGCTATCCTCGTCGTGGACAACACCTACTGCACCCCCGTCATACAGCGCCCAATCGAACTGGGGGCCGATGTAGTGGTCCATTCAGCCACGAAATACCTGAATGGCCATGGCGACGTCATAGCCGGAGTGGTCGTTGGAGACAGGGAATTTATCGGCCGCATCAAGAGCGAGGGCCTAAAGGACCTTACCGGGGCGACGCTCTCCCCCTTCGATGCATTCCTCCTGCTCCGGGGTATGAAGACCCTTCATGTCCGTATCCCCAGGCACTGCGAGACAGCCCTGTCCGTTGCCCGTTTCCTTGAAAAGCGCGAGGAGGTGGACCATGTCTGGTACCCGGGTCTGGACGGCTTCCCTCAGAAGAAGTTGGCCGACAAGCAGATGAGGCATTACGGGGCAATAATAGCCATGGAGCTTAAAGGTGGGTACGAAGCAGGCAAGAAATTCATCAACAGCACGAAGCTTTGGACCCTGGCGGTGAGCCTCGGCGATGCCGAGTCGCTGATCCAGCACCCCGCGTCCATGACCCATTCCGCCCTTTCCGACGAAGAGCAGAAGAAGGCGGGGATCTCCAAGGGGCTCATCAGGCTCTCCGTGGGCCTTGAAGACTCGGACGACCTGATCGAAGACCTGGAAGGCGCTTTTGCCGCCATCTAGATCTTTCTCGTCTACGAATCGGCGAGGCCGCAAACCCTGATCAGGGTTTGCGACCTCGCCGTCATCGGTGAATTTCTCGAAGCAAACCTGCCCAGGCATTGAAAAAGCGAAAACACACCAGCGGTCGGATGGTCGTCCTCCGGGCGGTCTTGCGCGGCCGTCTTCTACTCCAGTATCGCCCCCCGGTTGCCGGCGGTCACCATCCGGCGGTAGCGGTTGAGAAAGGGGCTTTCTACCGCCTTCTGCCCCCTCGTCGTTTCGCGGCTCCGCCTTTTGAGCTCTGCCGATGACACTTCGAGGTCCAGTTTCCTGGAAGGTATATCAATACTGATGATGTCACCATCTCTCACCAGGGCTATGGGGCCTCCCGCGGCGGCTTCGGGGGACACGTGCCCTATGGCGGCTCCCCGGGTTGCGCCGGAAAAACGGCCATCGGTCACAAGGGCCACGTCCCCATCGAGCCCCATCCCCGCCAGGCACGCCGTGGGGCCTAACATTTCGCGCATCCCCGGCCCCCCCATCGGGCCCTCGTTCCGGATGACCAGCACATCCCCGGGGAGGACATGCCCCTTTGAAATGGCATCAGAGGCTTGCTCTTCGCTTTCGAAGACCCGGGCCGGCCCTTTTTTGACCAGCATGTCGGGCAGGACTGCCGACTGCTTCACTATGCTTCCCTCCGGTGCGAGGCTCCCCTTGAGGATCGCGATACCACCCTGGCGATGGCGGGGATTCTCGAGGGTTGCGATCACCCTGTCGTCTTTAACGGAAGACGAGGTGAAACTGTTTGAAAGGGGTTCCCCCGTCACGGTGACAGCACTGCCCTGCAGAAGGTTCCCGCCGTCGAGTCGCGCCAGGACGGCTTGAATTCCGCCGGCGCGGTGGAGATCCTCTATACGCCAGGGCCCGCCAGGGCTCATATCGCAAAGGTGGGGGACTTTCGATGATATCTCGTCGAAACGGTCCAGGGGAAGGTCGATACCGGCCTCGAAGGCGATGGCCGGAAGGTGCAGGGCCGAGTTGGTGGACCCTCCCAGGGCCATGTCCAGGGCTATGGCGTTGTCGAAGGCCTCCCTGGTCAGGATGTCTCTGGGCCGGATGTTTTTCTCCAGCAGGGTCATGATCATGCGTCCCGCGTCTTTCGCCAGGCGTTCCCTGGCTGAAGATACCGCCGGTATGGTCCCGTTCCCGGGCAGCGCCAGGCCGAGCGCTTCGATCAGGCAGTTCATGGTGTTGGCCGTGAACATCCCCGCGCAGGAGCCACAAGTGGGGCAGGCCTCTTCCTCGAGCCTTCGCAGGTCATCGGTGGTTATCTTGCCGGCGGCGATGCTTCCCACCGCCTCGAATACGGACGAAAGGTCCACCTTCCTTCCGTCGATGTCCCCCGCCATCATGGGGCCGCCGCTGATGATCATCGAGGGAATGTTCAGCCTCGCGGCGGCCATGGCCATGCCGGGTATTATCTTGTCGCAGTTCGTCACCATGACCAGGCCGTCCAGGGCGTGAGCCTGGGTCATCACCTCTATCGAGTCGGCGATCAGTTCCCTGCTGGGCAGGGAAAAACGCATCCCCTCGTGATTCATCGCTATCCCGTCGCAGACGCCTATCACGGGGAATTCCAGGGGGAGGCCGCCC
>JAAYIZ010000019.1 GCA_012523215.1 Thermovirga sp. | reverse complement strand
TCCTTCAGGATCTTCGTGGCCTTGGCCGACTTGGCCGTGTCCCTGAAGGACCTGTAGTCGATGCTGATGGGCATGGCCGCCACCCTGACGCGCCGTCCTTCGGAGGTTACGGTGGCGACCGGTCCGCGACCCGTGACCTTGGAGTCCGGCAGGAGGGCCTTCAGGCAGTCGGTGAAGTTCCTCCTGTCGCGCATGGTCTGAAAGCCCACGAAGTTGTACTCGAGGAAATCCTTCAGGATTTCCTCTCTCCAGGGCAGTTTCAGAAAGATATCCGGGGGAGGGAAGGGGATGTGGAGGAAAAAGACGCAGTTCCTCTGAACATCCGATGATTTCAGTATCCTCGCCACGGGAACCATCTGGTAGTCGTGGACCCAGATGTAATCCTCCGGTCTCGTGTGCTTTTTTATAGCCTTGGCGAAATCGCCGTTCACCTTTCTGTAGGACTTCCAGTACTCCGGCTCAAAGCGGCACCGGGTCTGGAGGTCGTGGAAGAGGGGCCAGATCACTTCGTTGGAGAAGCCGGAGTAAAAGGAATTCACATCCTCCTGGGAAAGCCGTACGGGGTATACCCTGTACCCGGCCTGTTTCGAGGCGGGTCCGAGGATCTCCCTGAGGGTCTTCAGGTCCAGCACCTCCGTGGTCCCGGCCCAGCCGATCCATATCCCTCCCCTGTCACGGAGGACCGGCGTCAACGCCGAAACGAGCCCCCCCGAGGAGTGGGTGACCTTCCACTTGCCCGGATGGCCCTCGATCTTCACCGGGAGCCTGTTCGAGACGATGACCAGTCTTCCCCTCCCGCCCATGGTCTGACCTCTTTCGTCACCGGCGGCTTCTGGTCCGAGGCCGGGAGCTCTTGTCCCAGAGCGGTTCCCGCAGAGTGTAGTTCGCTTCGAAGGATCTGAAAAGGTCAAGGTAGTCCTCGAGGTAGCGCGACATGAGGAACTTCTCCTGGACCGTGACGCGGGCCTTCTCGCCTATACGGAGGCAAAGGTCCGGATCCTTCAAAAGCATCACTATCCTCTCGGCGGCTTCCTCGATGGTATCGACCAGGAAGCCGTTCTCGCCGTCGGTTATCTGGTGTCTTATACCTCCCACGTTTCCCCCTATGACCGGTTTGCCCTTCCACATGGCCTCCGTCACGGTGAGGCCGAAACCCTCCCGTATCGATTTCTGCAGTACCACCGCGGCTTTGCGCTGAAGGGCGTTGACCAGGGCCGTGTCCTCGACGGTAAGCATGATTATGCCCTCTTCCTGCTTTTCCTTCAATTCGTTGAAAATTTCAACGCCCTCGGGGTCGTCGGTGGCGATGTTTCCCAGCAGGACCAGGTTGCATTCGACCTCTTTACGAGCTATCTTGAAAGCCTCGATCACGCCCCCGGGGTCCTTCCACCGGTCGAACCGCGACACCTGGACCACCAGGGGTTTGTCGGTGGGTATGTCGTACCTTTCCAGCCTCTCCTGGATCTCCTCCTCCGAGAAGTCCCGGTTCTTGATGCTGAAGGGGTCAATGGCTGGCTTGATGAAGACCAGGGGGGTCCTGGTGTCCTGCCGGTATTCGGGGATGCTGAAGACGGCTGCATCGTACCTGTTCACGTAGTTCCTGATGTAGGGCCAGAGTTTTTTGTTGGGGTTCGAGAGGTCCACGTGGCAGACCCAGATCCAGGGTCCCTTCTTGTGATAATGGCGGATCATCGGGAGGGGCTGCGGGTCGTGGATCACGACAATGTCATGGTCGAGGTGGTTCCGGAGGACGTTTTCGAAGACGACGTGCTCGTATATCCTGAACTTCTTCCAACTAAGGTTGATATCATCGCCCTGGAGGGCGTTGTGCATCTTCTTCGTGACGGTAAAAAAGTCGGGGGAGCCCTGGATGACCCTCCAGCCCATCTGGACGCCGGCCAGGTTGGCCAAAAGCGTCACTGAGCCCAGCAGTTCGGCTACGCCTCCGCCGTAAAAGGTGGAGTTGATGTGGACTATTCTGCGGTCCGACATTTTAGCGGCCTTGGAAAGGATCCTCTCTACCGCCTCGGCCCCGATAATGGGTTCATAGTGCTCGATCCTGGCGATGTACGGAAGTCCCATGGAGTCTCCCCCTTTTCCTGAAACGGCGCCTCCTGTTTCAATTCTTTCGTGGCCGCCGGCGGCCGTTTCGATCTGTTGGTATCCTATTATATAGGATAATCTTTTTTATATTTCAGCTCTCTCCCCGTCCGTTTCCCCGCCCCTACCCGGGGCGATCCCCCGAGTCGGGTGAGGAAAGGAGTTTCCGTCTTGATGCTTTTAGGATTTGGCTGCGTTATCCTTTCTGCTTTTTTCTTCGGTTCCCTTGGCCCCGCCGAAAGGGTGGCTTTTCAGTACGGCGTGACCCCTGCCGGGGTTTCCCTGGTCAGGGCCGTTGTGGGAGCCCTCGTGGCAGGCTCCTACGCGCTTTTCAGGGCCCCGCGGGCCCTGGTGCCGGGGTTCGCCGATGGCTGGAAGTATGCCCTCTCGGGCCTTTTCGGCGTGGTCTTCGTATATTACCTGTCGAACATAGCCTTCGTTACCATACCCGTGGGGCTGACGGTCATCCTTTTTTACATCAACCCGGTATGGACGGCCCTGGGGGCCGCCGTCCTGGG
>JAAYIZ010000018.1 GCA_012523215.1 Thermovirga sp. | reverse complement strand
TCGGAACCCGCGAGGAAGACCCTTCCCGTGAAAATGGAACGTTTGTGCCTCGTCTCGACCTCGGCGAAGGAGGCGGGCTCGAAGAACTCATCGCCGCCGGCCATGGGCCTCCCAGACCTTCTTCAGGATGTCCCAGGTCTCCTGCAGCGAGGCTGGCAGGACCTTCGTGCCGGCTATCACCGGCATGAAGTTCGTGTCGCCGTCCCACCTGGGAACGATGTGAAGATGGATGTGGCCAGCAAAGCCCGCTCCGGCGGTTTTACCGATGTTTATTCCCAGGTTGAATCCCTGGGGGTTCATAGCTTCTTTGAGGACGCCGATGCATTTTCGGCCGAAACGATGCATCTCGAGTAATTCTTCTTCTTTGAGGTTCTCGTAGGCTCCCTCATGCCTGTAGGGGGCCACCATGAGGTGTCCGGGGTTGTAGGGGAAGGCGTTGAGTATTACGAAAACCAGTTCCCCGCGGGCCAGGATAAGGCGTTCCCTGTCCTCCTGCTCCTTGGGGAAATCGCAGAAGATGCACCCCTCCTGCTTGCCGGCCCCGTCTATATAGGCCATCCGCCAGGGCGCGAAAAGCTGATCCAAAGGGACTCCTCCCTCCTGTTTTGTTTAGAACCGCATGTTTCACGTGAAACACCTTCACGGATCCTGCCTTTACATCTCCCGATTCACGATTTACGATTCACGGTTTCCGCTCTCGTCCCCTTTTCATCCCCGTTTTCAAAAACCTCCAGGCCTGCCACGCGCCGAGGGCCGTTCCCCCCACGATGGCCGCCGGTTGGGTCCACCCGGGATAACCCCTCAAGACCAGGGTCCTTCCCCCGACCACGCCGAGGATTATGAAACCGCAGAGGAGCAGCGCCGAGGAAAGCACCCTTGAGAAAGCCGCCAGGTCCTCGGTAAGCCTCGCCATGGCGTGTCCTCGGCCCTCACTTGTCGGGGAAGAGTATCTCCCCGCTCCTGTCTATCATTTCGAAGAGCCTGCGGGCCTCATCCTCGTTCAACCCGCCAAGCATGATCCTCACGTTGTTTCCCCGGCCGCTCATCTTGATGTCGATACCGTAACGTTCTGAGACCCTCAGGACGGGTTCAGGGATGAGGACCGATGGGGACGATCTCGCCTTGCCGGCCTTTTTCTCTCCCGAGGGCTTGCGGACGGCCTCCTCGACCTCCCGGACCGACATGCCCCGGTCCACACATTGCCTCGCCAGGTGGAGCTGTTCCAGGGGATCATCGAGGGAGAGCAGGGCCCTGGCGTGCCCCTCGCCCAGGTCCCCCCGGTGGAGCATCTGCTGTAGTTCCTCGGGGAGGTTCAGGAGCCTGAGCTTGTTGGCCACGGCCGCCCTGCTCCATCCCAGCTTCCTGGCCGCCTGCTCCTGGGTTAGGGAGAACTTGTCCACCAGTTCGCTTATGCCCTTCGCGGCCTCCAAGGGGGAGAGGTCCTCCCTCTGGAGATTCTCCACCAGGGATAGTTCTATGACCCTGTTCTCGTCCACATCGATGACCCGCACGGGCACCTCGTCGAGGCCGGCCATCCCGGCGGCCCGCCACCTTCTCTCGCCGGCCACGATCTCGTAACCACCGTCCAGTTTTCGGACCACCACGGGCTGGACGACGCCATGTTCCCTGATGGAGTCGGCGAGGGCTGCCAGGCTTTCGTGGTCGAAATCCTTCCTGGGCTGGTTCGGTGACGGCCTTATGTCCTCCAGGCGCAGGCGAAGGACCTCCACCACCGCTCCTTCCACCGGTAGGGGTTCCGTCCCCGCCCCGGGGATGAGGGCTCCCAGCCCCTTGCCTAGCGCCCTTGAGCGAGCCATCTCTGCTGCACCTCCTCGGCGAGGTTTCTGAAGGCGGCTGCGCCGGCGCTCTCCGGATCGTAGTAGCATATGGGTTTACCATGGCTGGGAGCCTCGGAGAGCCTCACATTCCTGGGGATGAGGGTATCGAAGACGGCCTCGCGGAACTGGTTCCTGACCTCGTCGGCCACTTCCTTGGAGAGGTTGGTCCTAGCGTCGAACATGGTGAGGACGACGCCGTCCAGGTTGAGATTCTCGTTGAGGTACCGCTGGACCAGCGATATGGTCCGCATGAGTTGCCCCACCCCCTCGAGGGCGTAATATTCGCACTGGATCGGGACCAAGAGGCTGTCGGCGGCCACAAGGGCGTTGACGGTGAGGAGTCCCAGCGAGGGAGGGCAGTCGATGAAGCCGATGTCGAAGTCCTTCATGGCGTGCATGTGCCTCGCGAGCCTCGTCTCTCGACTCATCACCCCGGCCAGTTCCACCTCGGAACCGGCCAGGTCGAGGGTGGCCGGAAGAACCCAGACCCCTTCCCAGGCCGACGGGATGATCGCGCTGGTGGGCGGCACCTCGTCGAGGATGACATGGTACATGCTGTTATGGACGTTGGAGACATCCACGCCCAGGCCGCTGGTGCTGTTGCCCTGGGGGTCGATGTCTAGCACGAGGACCTTCTTTCCCTGCCTGCCGAGCTCGGCTGCCAAGTTCACGCAGCAGGTGGTCTTGCCCACGCCCCCCTTCTGATTCGCAACGGCGACGGTCTTCAAAAACCTCACCTCCACCAGGAACTCTTGCTCGCCTTGCCGGGTCGCCTCGGGTACTTCGCCGGGCAGGGGGCGCTCTTCTCGAGCCCCACCAGGCAAAGGTTCTTCCCATCCAGGTCGTAAGAGTAGATCATAGGGCCGTCAAAGCCGAGGGTCGCCCACTTGTCCCCCACGTCCCGCAGTTCCTCGGCGACCCGGGGCCCCTTGAAAAAGTAGGCAAAACCGCCCACTCCCAAAAGGGGGGAGGCATATTCGGCGACGACGCCCAGGTGTCCCACGCCCCTTGAAAGGGCGATGCGGAAACTCTCCCGGCGCTCCAGGGAGAGGGCCTCCGATCTGGCACAGGCCACATCCACGTTGGAGAGGCGCAGCATCCGGGCCATCTCGTCGAGGATGTCGCACTTTTTCGCGACGCTCTCCAGCAGCGTGATCTTCAGGTTGGGCCTGCAGAGAGCCCATACGATCCCCGGAAGGCCTCCCCCCGTCCCAATATCCACGACGGCGCCGATGTCGGGTGCGAAGACCAGGGAAACGGCGCAATCCCTTATATGTGCCATAATTTCCGGGGGTTCCGTGGGTCCGGTCAGCCTCGCCCTCTCGTTGAAGGAAGCCAGGAGAAAGGCGTAGTGCTCTATCCTTTCCCTGTTCCTTTCGAGTTCTACGAGGTAATCTTCCGGCTGCAGACTGCATTCGGGAAAGGGTTCCAGCAAGTTTTCATCCATCCTTCCCGGGAGGTCGGCTGGCCCTGCGCCCATCTCCCGCCCTGCTATCTTACCCGAAAAACCGGCGCTGTGGATAAGGGGCTTTTCGATGATAGACTAATATAGAGGGATTGAAACCGATCATAATTTCGCGAGGGAGGGTAAATATTGATAGTTGAACGAAACAAAAACCTGATCGCCCTGCGGTTCGACGATGGCGAGGATGTTATCCCCCGGCTCTATGAAGCCCTTGGCGACACGACATCGGCGATTTTGATCTCTGCCGTGGGGATGCTCCGCGATTTCGAGATAGGATGGCTGGGCCCCGATGGTTACGAGAAGAAGCGTTTCCACGAAGCCCGGGAGATCCTCTCCCTTTCGGGAACGGTGAACCGCCAGGACGATGGGAAGGCCTTTATCCACGTCCACGCCTCGCTGGCGGGACGGGATTACTCCGTCATCGGCGGGCACCTCTTCGGCGGAACCGTCAACTTCACCTGCGAGTTGGTGTTGATGATACCCGAGGGCCTGGTCTTCGAGAGAAAGGTCTCCGTGGAAGGAGAGCCCTTGAAGTTCTTCCCCAAAAAGAAATGAAGCGCCTCGCGGCCCTGGGCGCCTGCCTGCTGATCCTCTTTTCGCCCCTCCCTGCCTGGCCCGGGGAGGCCCTTGGCGGGCAGGTGATCAGGGTCACCGATGGCGATACGGTGACTGTCGCCACCGATGACGGAAAGGTCGAGCAGGTCAGGTATATCGGCATCGACTGCCCCGAAACCCACCACCCCCGTAGGAGGGTGGAAGAACTGGGGCGGGAGGCATCTCGATACAACGAGTCGCTGGTGCTGGGAAAGAGGGTCCTGCTGGAATTCGACCAGCAGAGGAGGGACCGTTACGGGAGAACCTTGGCCTACCTCTGGCTGACGGGCGAGGGAGGCGCCGTCATGGCCAACGAACTGCTGGTGGCCGAGGGTTACGCTCTTCCCTACGCCTTCCCTCCGAACCTGCGGTACACGGGGCTCTTCAGGGAGGCTTTCAACCGAGCCCGCTCCTCCGGAAAAGGACTCTGGGGAAGAGCCCGGGGGAGGCTGTTCACGCCGGCCCAGATCTGGGCTGAACTGCCATCGGTGGCCGGGCGCTTCATAACCGTCAACTTCAAGGTCCGGGACGTGACCTCATCGAAGACGCGCGTCTGTCTCCGCTCCGATAAGGGCAACGCCTCCCTGGTCGTCTACGAGAGCGATACCGGACAATTCGACCGGCTCGAGAAGTACGCCGGCAGTACCCTCACGATCATGGGAAAGGTCACGCCGGGTTTCAACGGACCCGAGATCCTCCTGGTCGACCCAGTCCAAATTTTATCGATTCGGTGATCCACACTTATCCACAAGTTTGTCCACATCTCCACACTCCTTTCCGGTCATTTTGGCATTCAGTGACAGTACTCCACAGAGAATACCCTCGATGGCGACCTCTTGCATACAATCTTGACTCCACGAAGCTCGTGGTGGAACTGGTATAATTGGGACCTCAAAAAACCTCCTCGCCCTTTTCCGGATTTATACGTATTTATTCGATTGATTCTTTTTTGGCCCACCCTTATTATTAGTTGTCCTGCGAGATACTTCCGGGAGGATTACTACTTGGCCAGATTCTTCAAGGCTCTTCTCATACTGGTGATCCTGCTTTCGCTGGC
The DNA here is from genome assembly GCA_012523215.1 of Thermovirga sp. Lineage (NCBI taxonomy): Bacteria > Thermotogati > Synergistota > Synergistia > Synergistales > Thermovirgaceae > Thermovirga > Thermovirga sp. The sequence goes on along the minus strand of JAAYIZ010000018.1, from coordinate 508 downwards.
GATCGGCGGCGCCCTCATCCTCGCCTCGAAAGGCGACATAGGGGCCGGAGCCGTCGTCTCCGAACTCGCGAAGGCCGCCAGGCAGCACCTAGGGGCGGAACTCGCCCTTTCTTCCGTGGCGGGCAACCCCATTAAGGGTTTCAGGATAAACGATGTAGTCCTCCGGCTCAAGGGCCGTGTGCTCTTTTCCGCGCCGGAGGTGACCGTCGTCTTCAAACCTCTTACGCTCCTGGCGGGATCACCCCGGATAAGATTCATCTCCTTCGACCGGGCCCTGCTCAACTGGTCCGACTTACCCTCGGCGCTCCCCCGGGAGGGAGCGGTAAAACCGATGGAGCTCCCCTTCGACACCCTCCTCGTCCAAAAGAGCATCGTGAGGACCTCGCAGGGCGATTTCGAGATCGAAGAGGGAAAAGTGGCTCTTGACGAGGGTACGATCGGTGCGTCGATCTCCCTCCTTTACAGGGAGACCCCCTTTTCGCTCAAGGCACAGCTCGAACCGTCCGGG
>JAAYIZ010000017.1 GCA_012523215.1 Thermovirga sp. | reverse complement strand
TGAACATCTTCGACCACGTGGGCCAGGATGAGTCATCGCGGCTGCAGCGGGAGCACTTCGAAAAACTCACCCCCGGAAATCCCACCAACACGGACGAATCATGGTCCCTGCTACCCGACGGCAGTGTGGGGCTTGAACAGTGGTACAACAGGGGCATCTTCGACCAGGAAGGCCGCCTGGTGGCGATACAGTGCGTGGGAAGAGATATCACCGCCCAGAAGGAGGCCGAGCAGGCTCTCAGAAAGAGCGAAAGACGCTACGCCGCCATCGTCGAAAGCCAGGTCGAGATGGTCTGCCGCTTCACGAAGAAGGGCATGATCACCTTCGCCAACGACGCTTTCTGCCATTTTTTCGGATACGCCAGAGACCAAGCCATTTCACGCCGCCTCGCCGAGATAATGGGGGACGCCGAATCCTCGAAGTTCCTCGCCGACCCTGATAGACTGTCCTCCTCGGATCAGGATCTCTTTTTCGAGCACATCCTGGAACTTCCCCAGGGGGGAAAGCGCTGGCTGAGGTGGACCAGGAGAGGTATCCTCAACGAAAAGGGTGCCCTGATCGAGATCCAGGCCGTGGGACGGGATTTGACCCGCCTGAAGAGGACCGAGGAGAAACTGAGGCAACTGAACTCGATCCTTCGCTCCATCAGGGGAGTCAACCGGCTGATAAGCCGCCACCATGACAGCGAAAAACTTGTACAGGAGATCTGCGCCCACCTGGTGGAGACCAGGGGTTATCGCAACGCATGGATAGGGATCCTGGGCAAGGGAGAATCCCTTACATCCGTATCGGAAGCGGGCATAGACCCCGAAGGCAGACCTGTCTCGGAGAGAAGAAGGCAGGGCATGCTCAACGAGTGGGGGCTTTCAGCCCTCAAAAATCCGGGAGTCCACCTGAAACAGGGAACGATGACCTTGACCGACAGCCCGCTCCTGGACAGTTACGAGGAGGGTGGCATAATGACCACCAGGCTGGAGTATGCGAAAAAGATCTATGGGCTGATATCGGTATCCCTCCCCGGTGACGCCCATTTTGACTCCGAGGAACAGACCCTCTTCTCGGAGCTCGCCGAGGATATATCCTTCGCCCTCCACGCCATCGAGACCGATGAGGACCGCAAAAAGAAGGCCGTGACCCTCGAGGAGAAGGCCCGCCAGCTTGAACTCCTCGTCCTGGAACACTTCTCGGGGCTTTGGGAGTGGGATGTGAACGAGGGCAGGGTCACCATGAATTCCGCCTACGAAACCATGCTGGGCTACTTCCCAGGGGAGATGGGGCAATCCCTCGAGGAATGGAAGAGCCGGATTCATCCTGACGACCTGGCCGCGGTGACGGACCTGCTAAGGAAAGTCCTCTCGGGAAGGGATGGCGATGACATTCACGAGATCGAATTCCGGATGTTTAAAAAGGAAGGAACGTGGATGCTCCTCCGCAGCCGGGGGTTCGTGGTCAGCAGGGACAAAAACGGCAGGGCCACCAAGATAGTCGGGATCCATACCCCGGCGAAATAGACCCTTCAAAACTGAGGACGAGGAGGAAAGGACATGAGGCGCAAGGACAAGGAGATCACCGACGAAGCCCAGATCAGGGGGATCCTCGAAAGGGGCAAGGTCTGCCGGGTGGCCTTTTTCGACGAAGGCTATC
>JAAYIZ010000016.1 GCA_012523215.1 Thermovirga sp. | reverse complement strand
GCCTTTTCGGCGTGGTCTTCGTATATTACCTGTCGAACATAGCCTTCGTTACCATACCCGTGGGGCTGACGGTCATCCTTTTTTACATCAACCCGGTATGGACGGCCCTGGGGGCCGCCGTCCTGGGCAAGGAACCTTTCACCAGGGTTCGATTTATTGCCCTGCTGGCAGGACTTGCCGGTGTATGGGCCGCCGTGGGCGGCTTTGGTGGCGCGAGTGTAGGGGACCTGGACATGACCGGCGTGACTCTTGCTGTCGTATCGGGAGCAGGTTTTTCCTTCTTCATCCTCAACGGTCGTTATGGTACCGGGAGGGAAGAGCCCTTCAAGACCTTCGTGCAGATGTTCCTCTGGGGTTCCCTCATCATGCTGGTCATCGCCTTTTCCAGGAACGAGATCCCGGACCTGCGGGGCCTTCCCCTTCCTGGCGTTCTGGCCCTGACCCACCTGGCACTTTTGCCCACGCTGGTATCCTACGGGCTGTTTTCCTTCGCCCTCAGGCACATCCCCGGGACGACGGCCTCGATCACCTCCATGTCGGAGATCATCTTCGCCGGCGTCATAGCCTGGGCCTTCCTGGGAGAGATCCCCACGGCTGGACACCTGAGAGGCGCACTTTTGATCGTAGCGGCGGTCCTGCTTCTCCTTTTTGAGGACAAGATTCCCCTTTTGTTGACAAGAAAGGCGAGAAAAAAAGGGGACCCCTCCCTGGAGAGATCCCCTAAATAATCCTTCGAAAAATTCCCCAAAAAGGTCTTCCCTCTAGAAAAGGTTCTGTGAGAGAGCCCGCCCGTCGGAGAAGCGGACGATGACCCTGTAACCCGAGGGGTTGGCGCTCAGTTTGCCGTTGTCGGCCAACCAGAGGTGAAACTCGCTGCTTCCCGAGACCTTGCTGGTGAAGGAACCGTCGTTCTTGTTGAGCATCGGGCCGGTGGCTGTCTCGGTGACGGCAATATGCCACCTTCCGTTGCCGGGGATGGTGTCCCAGTCCCCCCCCTGTCCGTCGAGGGATTCCACGGTAAAGGACTCGATGGTACCGTCCAGCGACGTGAGCCTGAGCCTTATGTGGGCGTCAGGGTTCGCGTCGAGGCCCTTGGTTATGTCCGCCGGTTCACCTTTGCCGATGAGGTTCCTCGGTCCCTTGCCGATGTAGAAGGCCCTGACGCTGTCGGATTCCTGGATCTCCCCCGGACCTTGTTGGGTCGAAATAGGGGTCGATGCCCGTTCGATGAGCCTCTCAAAGGTCCTTCCGTCGCTCAGGACCGCTATGACCCTGAACTTGTTAATGGCCTCCGAAAGGGCGCCAGCGTCGTCGAGCCAGAGGGAAAGATCCTTCCTGCCGCTAAGCGGGATCGAGATCGAGCCGTTGGGCGCATTGAGGATCTTGCCGGCCGAGTCGGTGACCACCGCCAGGGGTTTTTTGTTGCCCGGAAGGGTGTCCCACTCGGCCACGGAGCCCTCTATCCCCCGGACAATGAAACTTATGACGGTCCCTTCGCCGACCAGGGAGAGGGTGATCCTCCAGTCGGGGGTTCCGTTGGCGCCGACGGTCTCGCCCCGGTTGGCTATGTCCGTGGTAGCGGGGGCATAGAGCACCGCCGAAAGAATGTCCTCCACGGGCGTCTCCGCCTCGGGCGTTCCCCGCGAGGCCATCTCGCTGAAGGTCGTCCCGTCGTCGAATTCGACGATAACCTCGAAGCGGGTCTTGCCTCCGGCGACCGCCCCGTTATCGGCCACCCAGAGGTCCAGCGTGGTATCACCGTCCACGGCGAAGCGTACGCTGCCGTCGGCCCGGTTCTTGAGCTTGTCGTCCTGGAACACGGCTATCGCCCAGATCCCGTTGCCGGGCACCGTGTCCCAAACCGCGTTGGTTCCGTCCACGTTGCGGATCGTGACCTGGTCCACCACCGATATGGTGGTGAAGCGAACCCGGAAGTGAGCGTCGTTGGCGCCGTCCTTGCCCAGGGTCTCCCGCTTGCCGGCCACGTCACGATCGCCGATGCCGTAGACCGTCGCGGTCATTACCCCGCTCTCGGGCTCAGGCGGTTCGGGAGTCCCGAAGATGTCGGGCATTCCCTTGACCTCGGTCTTAGCCGAGGCGGTGCTGCCGTCGATGAACTTGACCGTCACCTCGTATTCCCGCGTCTCGGAAAAGGCCACCCCGTCGTCGGCGATATAAAGGTTGAGGTTCGCGAAGCCCAGGAAGGGCGTTACGGGCAACCCCGACTCCGAGGAGATCGTCTTCCCCGAGGCATCCTTTATGACCATGGCCCATCGGTCGCTCCCGGTGGCGGGGGCCCATTCCCTGGTTCCATCCACGGCTTTCAGCGAGACTTCGGTGATCGCCCCGATGCCCTTGAGGGAAAGGGCGAAGTGGACATCGGCTTTTCCGTCCTTTTCGAGGGATTTTCCGAGGCCGAGCACATCCTCCTGGGCGGACCTGAAGGCAAAGGAAGTCACCTCGCCCATGGCTCCCCAGGCCGCACCCGAGGCCATGACCGTCAAGGCAAGCAAGACGGCCGTGAAAATAATCCTCCTGTTCATCGCTTTCATACTCTGTCCCTCCCTGTGCTTTCTGCAGGCGCATTTCCAACTTGAAAAGATTATAGCATTGACGAGCGGCAGCGAAGGAAATTTCAGACTATGAGGGCTTTTATGACCTCGGCCATGAAGGCCGGGAGATCCGATGGCCTTCTGCTGGTAATGATCCTCTCCGAAACCGCTACCTCCGCATCCACCCATTCAGCCCCCGCCAGGACCATGTCATCCTTGAGGCTGGGATAGCTCGTAACCGTCCTCCCGGTGAGTATCCCGCTGGAGACCAGCAGGCTGCCGGCATGACAGATGCCCGCCACTAACCCGCCTGATTCGTAGGTTTTCCTGACGAGACCAACGATTTCCGCGGACATCCTGAGGCGGTCCGGCGCCCATCCGCCGGGGATCACCACGCCCGCCAGCGATTGCCCGGCGACGCTCCCGGCGTCATAGGGGGCTTCCACCGTCGTGCCGAACTTTCCCCTGTAGATTTTTGGGGCTGTCGGAGCGACGATAATGGGTTCGTGGCCGGCTTCCTGCAGCCTGTAGAAGGGATACCAGAACTCTATGTCGTGGAAATCGCTCTCCACCAGCACCGCTATCCTTCCCGACATTTTTCCCGACTCCTCTCGTGGAGATGGCTTTTTCTTCCCTGGCGATCCAAATTATACAGCCTTGCCCCTGTTAGGTGTTTAAAGGACTTTTGGGGTATTATTTTAAAAACATCCCAATAACTTGAGCGGAACGGAAGGGGGACCTCCGAAGGGGGGCGTGATAAAATGAAGGTCCCCTAATAAAGGAGGGAGGATCCTTTGAAGATCACGAGCTTCAGGGAAGCCGCGCAGATCACCACCCCCCACGGCGTCAAGGTGTGCAAGCTCTACGACACGCCTGAGGCGCAGGTGATTCATATCACCCTTGAGCCGGGGGAGTCGCTGAAAAAGCACATTACCCCCGTAGACGTGTTCTTTTATGTACTGGAGGGTACCGGCGTAGTGGAGATTGGCGACGAGAAGAAAGCCGTGTCGAAGGATGCGCTTATAGAAAGCCCCAAGGACATACCTCACTGCTGGTACAACGAAAGCGGGGCCACCTTCAGGGTCCTGGTGGTCAAAACTCCGAGGCCCGTCGCTTCGACGAGACTGCTTTGAAAAACCTAGTGATCATCCCTGGTGTAGAGGAAAGGAGGGATAGGAAATGGTCTTCGAGATCAAGAAGGATATTTTCTGGGTAGGGGTCAAGGATTGGGCCCTCAACTTTTTCCATGGCCATGAACTGTCTACCCACAGGGGGAGCACCTACAACGCCTACCTGATTCGCGACAAAAAGATCGCTGTCGTGGACACGGTCTGGGATCCCTTCACGGAGAAGTTCCTGGACAACGTCAGGTCCCTGGTCGAACCCTCCAGGATCGACTATGTCGTGGCCAACCACGCCGAGACCGACCACTCCGGAGCCCTGGGCGCCCTCATGGAACTGGCGCCCCAGGCCGAGGTGATCGTCTCCCCCCGGGGCATGGACAGTATCCCGGGCCACTTCCACAAGGAGTGGAAGTTCCGGCAGGTGAAAACCGGGGACAAGATTTCCCTGGGCGAGACGGAAATGATCTTCATCGAGGCAACCATGCTCCACTGGCCCGACAGCATGTTTACCTACCTCTCGGGGAAAGATCTCCTCATGCCCAACGATGCCTTCGGGCAGCATTACGCCTCGGCCTACCCCTACAACGACCAAGTCGACCAGGAGGAACTCTTCCAAGAATGTATCAAGTACTACGCCAACATTCTGACGCCCTTCAGCCCCATGGTGCTCAAGAAGATCGACGAAGTGCTGGGGCTGGGATTCAAGGTCGACATGATAGCGCCGAGCCACGGCGTGATCTGGCGCAAGGACCCGCTCCAGATCGTTAAAAAGTACCAGGAATGGGCCAGGCAGGAACCTGAGAAGAGCGCCGTCATACTTTACGACACCATGTGGAACTCCACCAGGGACATGGCCGGTGCCATAAGCGAGGGG
>JAAYIZ010000015.1 GCA_012523215.1 Thermovirga sp. | reverse complement strand
TAAAAGGCATAGGCATTGATATGTGCAGCATCTCCCGTCTGGGGAATGCTTTGGACACCCCCGCCTTCATGGAAAAGGTTTTCACCGAAAGAGAAAAGGATTATGCCTTGTCCAGGGGAGGAAAAACAAGGCACCTTGCCTCGGCCTTCGCCGCCAAGGAGGCCTTTGCCAAGGCCGGAGGTTGGGGTTTGGGACGTGTCGGTCTGAAGAATGTCTCCCTCGAACGCAGGGAAGGCGCGCCCTTCCTGTCAATCCAGGGCAACGCCGAATCACTGATGCAATCCCTGGGCGTCCGTAGCGTCCATGTCAGCGTGACCCATGAGGGAGATTACGCCGTGGCGGTGGTTGTACTTGAGGGGTGAGCTATCTTGTTTCTCTACGATGCCGAGGATATAAGACAGGCTGACTGGAAGGTTGCGGATCAACTTGGGATTCCCCCTGTCATTCTCATGGAAAACGCCGGTAGGGGCGTGGCCGACGCCGTTAAATGGAAGTTCCCCTCCATTTCACGGATATTGATTGCTTGCGGTGGAGGGAACAACGGCGGTGACGGGCTGGTTGCCGCCAGGTATCTTCTTAAAGAAGGGTTCGTTGTTTCGATTCTCCTTGCCGTTTCGGAAGGCAAGATGGCCCGCGAGGCAGCGACCAACCTTGAGATTCTTCGGAAGATCGGCTGTCCACTCCTATCCTCCGAGGGCAAAACGGACGGGGAGCTCACAAAACTGGTCGCCGAACAGGACCTGTTGATCGATGGCCTCTTGGGAACGGGTTCCAAAGGCGCTCCCAGGGGCGAAATAGAGAGGATCATCAGAGCCGCCGGCGGAATCGTCCCTGTCACCGCTATCGATATTCCTAGTGGAGTCGACCCCTCGACGGGCGAGATAGAGGGCGAGGCCTTGAAGGCGGATCTTACAGTCGCAATACTCGCCAGAAAGATCGGTCATGAAGTAATGCCGGGAAGGGCATACCGGGGAGACCTGGTAACGGTGGATCTGGGCCTGGAGACCGGGCTCCTGCTCCCGGGGGGGCAAAGGGTTGAGCTGTTGGAACCATCACTGGTTTCGGGATATTTACCGCCCCTGTCGCCCTTCGTACACAAGGGCGACAGGGGCGTCGTCCTTATAATAGGTGGGAGCGAGAGGTACCGAGGAGCGCCAGTCCTTTCGGCCCTGGGAGCGCTACTGGGCGGTTCGGGCGGCGTCCTCGCTGCTGTACCGATCGATTCGCTGCCAATGTTCTCTCTCCACCCGGAAGTTATTCCCCTGGAGGTCGAAAAAAAAGATGGGGTCATAGCACCGGAGGCCTGGGATCGCATTCTGAGCCTGTGGAGTGGGAGATTCTCGGCGGTCGTGGTCGGTCCGGGCCTTGACAGGGGAATCATCCCCCTGGAATTGGTCCGGAGAATCTGGAGGGAATGGGAGGGTCCACTCTGCCTGGACGGCGATGCCCTTCACTCGCTTGTCCGTTGTGATGACTTCGAACCAAGAAGCGCCGATACGGTGATCACACCCCATGAGGGCGAGGCGGGGGCTTTGCTGTCCATGGAGAGAGCGCGGGTGGGGCGATACCGACTCAAGTCGGCCCTGACGCTATCCTCGAGATTCGGCGTGACCCTTCTCAAGGGACCCTGCTCGCTGATTTCCGACGGCAAAAGGACCAGGGTGAATCCCCATATTGTCCCGGGCCTTTCCGTTCCTGGATCAGGGGATGTTCTTTCAGGATTGGTGGGGGCTTTCCTGGCCAGGGGCCTCAGCGCTTTCGACGCGGCCGCTGCGGCCGCCTTTGTCCATGGCTCAGCCGGCGAATTATTGCAAAATGAGAAAGGACCCCATGGAATTACCGCCAGCGAGATTGCTCTTGCTCTTCCCTCGGCGATGGCCCGGTTGCCGGTGGCTTACCGAAAGGTTGAGCCATGATCTTCATGGACGACTCGATCCGGAGGCAAAAATGCGGGTTCAGCTTCCTTTCGATGAGCCCCGAGGATACGAAAACCTTCGCGGGGTGCCTTTCGCTCTATTCCTTCCCAGGCCTGGTGGTTTTTGTTTCCGGAACCTTGGGAGCGGGCAAGACCGAATTCGTCAGGGGTTTTGCTTCGAGGATTAGCCGTGACGTTGTAAGGAGCCCCTCCTTCACATTGATCAACGAGTACAAGGGTGATATCCCCATTGCGCATGTTGATCTTTATAGAATTGAAAATAACGCATCGATGGAGCTATCGCTCGAGGAATATGTGCGGGAAGGGTTTATCGTGCTTCTCGAATGGCCGGAAAACTGGGATGGTGGAAAACCGTCGGAAACCTGGACGGTCAAGCTTGCCATGCCGGTAGGCCCACCCCGGGGAACCGAAGGGCATAATATCCGCCTTGTGAAAATCACCTGCGAAGGAGAAACCGCCTGCGAGCATCTGGGGCAGTTCTTTTCCTGGTTTTGCGCCGAGCGCCGGGAGGCCGAGGGATGAAAGTACTGGGTATCGACTGTTCCACGGGCTGGACCGGGGTCGGGCTTTTTTTGGATGGCGCCGTCACCGTTGACGTCAACTATTTTGTGGGAAGGAAGCAGTCCTCCCTCCTCCCTATCCTTGTCGAAGATGCCCTGGAGAGAACGGCGCTGGCCCCTGTTTCCCTGGATGCCGTCGCCGTGACAGTGGGACCAGGGTCATTCACAGGAATAAAGGTGGGGCTTTCTTATGCCTGCGCCCTGGCAGAAGGCGCAGGCAAAAAGGTTGTGCCGATCAGTTCCCTCTTGGCCCTGGGTGCACCCTTCCTGGACGGCGTGAGGTTACTGATTCCCCTGATCAGGGCGAGAAAGGGCCAGGTTTATTTTTCCATCATCAAGGGTGAAAGAAGGTTCCCCCTTATCGCCTCCCCACCGGGCATTATGCCCGTGGATGACCTGGTTACAATGGAGGGTATGAACTCCACCCATTTCACCGTGGCCGATGAAGACCCTCATTTGCACCAGGACCTTGCCGAGTCGCGGATACCCTCCTCCTTGAACGCTTTTATCAGGGGCGGGTCGGTTGCCTTGTTAGGGGCTTTATTCCTGAGTGAAGCAGTGGACCCTGGTGAAGCGAGGACTAAATATATCAGAGAACCCGATACGGGGCCGGATCGATGATAGAGCAGTAAAATGATACAAGGTCTCTGATCAAACTCGGCACTGAAGTATGATATATTTGCCATTGATTTCTCGGAATGAAACAGGAAGGACTCGAAAAGGCGAGACGGGAGAAGTCTCCTTTTCCGTAAACAGAATTCCACATAGCAAGGGAGGGATGCGTGATCATGGATCTCATCCATGAACACCCGATACTCGATTTCCGGCATGGGAAGAAGATCAAGTTCACCTTCGATGATGAAGAGCTGGAGGGGTTTGAGAGCGAACCGATTGCCGCAGCTCTTCATGCAAATGGAATAAGGATTTACAGGTTGACCCCTCAGAGGCGGCAGCCAAGGGGTTTCTTCTGTGCCATCGGCAAATGTTCCTCCTGCTTCCTGGTCGTTGATGGTGTACCCAATGTCCGGTCCTGCATCACGCCGCTGAAGGC
>JAAYIZ010000014.1 GCA_012523215.1 Thermovirga sp. | reverse complement strand
GCGGACCGGTCGCCACCGTAACCTCCGAAGGACGGCGCGTCAGGGTGGCGGCCATGCCCATCAGCATCGACTACAGGTCCTTCAGGGACACGGCCAAGTCGGCCAAGGCCACGAAGATCCTGAAGGAGCTTAAAAGCCAGGTTCCCTGGGAGAATATCGCCATCGGGGTCGACCGCCTGGACTACACCAAGGGCATACCCCAAAGGATAAGGGCCTTCGGAGAAGCCTGCCGTTCCTTTCCCGAACTCAGGGAGAAGATCGCCCTCATACAGATCGTCGTCCCCAGCCGGGAGGACGTCCCCGCCTACCAGGATCTGAGGGAGGAGATCGAGAAACTGGTGAGTTCCGTCAACGGCGAGTTCTCGACACCGGGCTGGATACCAATCCACTATATGCACAAATCTGTCTCCAGGGAGGAACTGGTGGCGTACTACAGGTTGGCCGATATAGCCTTGGTGACGCCGCTGAAGGATGGTATGAACCTGGTGGCCAAGGAGTATTGCGCCTGCCAGGTGGATGACAACGGTGTGCTCATACTGAGCGAATTCGCCGGCGCCGCCGCGCAGATGCACAGGAGCGCCATCCTGGTGAACGCCTACGACATACAAGGCGTGGCAGAGGCGATCCACGAGGCGGTCAACATGCCCCTGGAAAAAAGAAAGAGCCGTATGCGACGCCTGAGAGCGGGCATCCGCAGGCAAAACGTGTTCTGGTGGGTGGACAACTACCTGAGGGCTTCAACGGGCAAGGCCCTGGTCGACTTCCCCGAGGCGAAGATGGCTCCCCTTTTTCACGCCCTCACGAAGCGCGCACCCGAGACCCCGGCAAAAGGGGCCCCTGGCTTCAGTGGCGCTCGAAGGGGTTCCTGAAGACGGCTCTTCCCCCCAACTGTTCCTCGATCTCCAACAGCCTGTTGTACTTGGCGACCCTTTCGCTCCGGCAGGCTGAACCGGTTTTGATCTGGCCGCCACCCATGGCGACGGCGAAATCGGCGATGAAGGTATCCTCCGTCTCTCCGCTCCTGTGGGATATGACATAACCCCATCCGGCGTTCCTGCACATTTTTATCGTTTCCATGGTCTCCGTAACGGTGCCGATCTGGTTCAGTTTAATGAGGACGGCGTTGGCCGCTCTCTCGCGGATGCCCCGCTCGACGAACCTGGTGTTGGTTACGAAGAGATCGTCCCCCACTACCTGGATCTTTTCCCCCAGTTCGGCCGTCTGGGCTTTGAAACCCTCCCAGTCGTTCTCATCGAGCCCGTCCTCAATGGAGACCACGGGGTATTTCTCCACCCACTCCCTGTAGAGGGCCGTCATCTGGCTGCTGGTTTTTTTACCCTGCCCAGACCTGGAAAGATGGTAGGCACCGTTTTCAAAGAAGGAGCTCGCCGCCGGGTCCAGCGCGATGGCAATATCCCGGCCGGGTGTGAAGCCCGCGGTCTCGATGGCCTCGACGATAACCTGGCAGGCCTCGTCGTTGCTCTTCAGATCCGGGGCGAACCCCCCCTCGTCGCCCACGCCCGTGGCGTAGCCCCTTGCCGAAAGTATCTTCTTCAGGGCATGAAAGGTCTCGGTACCGTAGCGGAGGGCCTCGGCGAAGGTTGGTGCCCCAAGGGGCATCACCATGAACTCCTGGAAATCCACGCTGTTATCGGCGTGGTGGCCGCCGTTGAGGATGTTCATCATGGGAACGGGCAACCGGGCCGCCCCAGGACCACCCAGGTAAACATAAAGGGGGAGGTCCCTGGCCTTGGAGGCAGCCCTTGCCACGGCCATGGACACCCCGAGGATCGCGTTGGCGCCCAGCGCGCCCTTGTTCGCTGTCCCGTCCAGCTCGATCATCAGGTGGTCAATCTCATCCTGGCGGGTCGGGTCCATCCCCACAAGGCGCGGTGCGATGATGGCGTTGACGTTCTCCACGGCCCGCAGGACGCCCCTTCCACCGAACCTTGACTTGTCGCCGTCTCGAAGCTCCACGGCCTCATTCTCACCCGTGGATGCCCCCGAAGGCACCGAGGCGGAAACCTCGATGCCGCCCTCGAGCCTGCACCAGGTCCTGACGGTCGGGTTGCCCCTGGAATCCAGGATTTCCATTGCCCTGACTGCCGTGATGGTCTTCTTCAAAACGGTCTCTCCCCTCAATCGATTGTC
>JAAYIZ010000013.1 GCA_012523215.1 Thermovirga sp. | reverse complement strand
AGATGGCTGGCCGTGGAGGCCAAGAATTTTCTGGAAAGGATCAGGGAACTGGTCCAGAACGTGGAGTGAGGCCATGGGTTATAACCTTTTACACGTCGGTTTCGGTAACATGATAGTGGTCGAGAGGGTCGTGGCCATCGTCCATCCCTCGTCGGCTCCCATCAAACGGTTGAAGGACGAGGCGAAAAGCCAGGGCAAACTTATCGATGCCACCGAGGGGCGTAAGACCAGGGCCATACTGATCACCGACAGCGATCACGTGGTCCTTTCGGCGATCCAGCCCGAGACTATCGTCGTCAGGTTCGAAGGCAAGGAAAGGGAGGGTGACCCCGATCGCTAAGGGACGGCTTTTCGTGATCTCGGGGCCGAGCGGCGTAGGGAAGGGCACCCTGAGGAAAGCTCTTTTCAAGGCAGCAAAGGGGCTGGAATACTCCGTTTCCTGCACCACCAGGGAACCAAGGAACAGGGAGATCGACGGGGTGGATTATGAGTTCATCGGCCTTGAACGCTTCAGGACTCTCGTCAAGGAGGATCGTTTTCTGGAGTGGGCCGATGTACACGGAAACCTCTACGGGACACTGAAGGAAAACGTGGAGAGGATCCTCGCCGGCGGCCGCGACGTGATACTGGAGATAGATGTCCAGGGCGCCCTCCAGGTCAAGGAATCGGAGCCGGAGGCTGTGCTGATATTTATACTACCACCCTCGGAGGAGGAACTCAGAAGCAGGCTCCAGGGGAGGGGGACCGAAAAAGAAGCAGATCTCAGGAACCGCCTGAAGGGGTCCAGGGACGAGATGCTTCTCTCGGCAAGGTATGATCACCTGGTCGTCAACGACGATGTCGATAAAGCCCTTGAAACGCTCAAGGGGATAATCGAGAGCTACAGGAACCCCCATCAAACCCCGTAAATATTTTCCGCGAGGTGATATAACCCGTGACAAAAAAGTCCGACAGGGCGAACGATCCATCTATATTGTCGAACAAGTATCTCATGGCCTGCGTCATCGCAAGACGGGCGAGACAACTGAGCGAAAAGAAGGGACGCTTGAACCTGGAAGAGGGCGAGTTGTACTTCAACCCCATCCAACAGGCGATAAGAGAGATCGAGGAAGGAAAGATCATCGTCGAGATTCCCGAAGCCGGTCTCGCGACCGCTCCGGAAGGAGACCAGAATGATGTCCGTGGAGTGGAAAAAGGATCGTAAACTTTTGCTGGGGGTATGCGGCGGCATCTCGGCTTACAAGGCCCCGGAACTGGTCAGGGAGTTCAGAAAATTCGGTTGGGAAGTGGAAACCGCCCTCACTTCAGCTGCTGAAAAGTTTGTCTCGTCGCTGGTAATTTCCACCCTCTCCGGCAGGCGGGTCTGGCAGGAAGAGGATTTCCTGTCGCGAGAAGAGGGATGGAAGATTCCTCACATCAATTTGTCGGAATGGGCCGATATCATCCTCATCGCCCCGGCGACAGCTTCCTTCCTTCACAAAGCGGCGTGGGGGGATGCCTCGGATATCCTCGCCGCGTCAATCCTGGCATCAAGAAAGCCCGTTATGATCTTCCCGGCCATGAACGTCTTCATGTGGAAACACCGCGCTGTCCACGGTAATGTCCTTCGATGCAGGGATCTTGGGTACAGGGTCTTCGAACCTGGGGAGGGATTCCTTGCTTGCGGTTATGAAGGTAAGGGCAGACTTCCGGCCCTGGAAGTCATCAGGGAGGAGTTGTTCAAAGCCCTGGAACCGACGAATGACATGGATGGGCTCAAGGTTCTCGTCACCTCCGGCCCTACGAGGGAGGCCATTGATCCTGTCCGGTTCATAAGCAACTACAGCTCTGGCAAGATGGGAACCTCCCTGGCCAGGACCTCGTGGTATCGCGGCGCCGAAGTCACCCTGGTCACCGGGCCCGCCCAGGACCCGCCGCCTCATGGAGTGAAAGCTATAGAAGTCGTCTCCGCCGAGGAGATGTTTGAAGCCGTGATGTCGGAAGCGCCTTCCCAGGACATTATCGTCATGGCGGCTGCCGTGGGGGACTTCAGTCCCTCGTCCTTCTCCCAGGACAAGATCAGGCGAAAAGGTGATCAGCCCTTTGTTCTTGAAATGAAGCAGAACAGGGATATAGCGGCCGCGCTGGGGGCGACCAGAAGACCGGGGCAGTTCCTCGTTGGCTTCGCCGCGGAGACCGGCAATGCCGTAGAAAATGCCCTGAAAAAACTGGAGAAAAAAGGACTTGACCGGATAGTGGTCAACGAAGTCAACGGCCCCGATGGAGCCTTTGGTTCCGACAGGAATTCCGTCAGGATTCTCGATGGCAAGGGGGTGCTCTCCTCCTTCGAGGGCTCCAAGGAAGAGGTGGCGGAAGCCATCTGGGATGCGGTAGCCCAGGGGCGCAAGGAAAACGGGCAGTGACAGTATTTTTGGAAGCGATCATTCCCGGACCCTGGTGGCATCCCCTCACCTATGAATCGGAAAAGCCCGTGGAACGCGGTGTTCGGCTTTCCGTGCTCGTCGCGGGGAAGAAAAGGGTAGGTTTCGCCACGGGAGCGCGGTTGGACCCTTCTCACCAGCGTGCCTTCAGGATCCTAGAAGTACAGGGAATCATAGATGCCTTTCCTCCGCTGGGTTGGGAACTTTTCGAGACCGCCCACCGGGTGGGGAGTCATTTCCTTTGTGGTCCCGGCGAGGCTCTCAAGGTGATTGCCCCAAGCCACATCCTCGCCGGAAAGCCGTCGGGAGATCTCCCGAAAATGGCCCCTCCGCACCGGGCCTTTAACGAGACCTATTGCTTCCTGCCCTTTTCGGGAAACCGGGAGGAGGAATATCGTCGCCTATTGTTTTCGAAAAAAGGCGGTATTCTTGTTCTTTTCCCCAGTAGGGAGGGAGCTTCCTCTTTTTGGAAAGGGCTTCCGTCGGAAATAAAAAAGGAAGGAGTCCTGTGGACCACCAATT
>JAAYIZ010000012.1 GCA_012523215.1 Thermovirga sp. | reverse complement strand
TCATCGCCGTCATCATCGCTGAACGGGCCCTTATGTTCACCTGCTTGGCATGCCTGGTACCCCGCCTTTTGCCCGAACTGTTGTCCAGCGGGGCCATACCAAGGTACATGGCAAGGCTGCCCTCAGACCTGAAGCGGTCCATACTGCCTATTTCGGCCACTATCTCGGATGTGCAGGTCAGGCCAAAACCGGGGATGCTTCTCACAATGCCCGCAAGGTCCGACCTTTCGCATAGTTCTCCGATCTGTTTGTCCAGCGTCTTGATGCGTTCCTTCAGTTCCAGTATCCTCCGCCCATCTTCTATTATCATCGGTCCCGCATATTCCGCTTCTTCGGAGAACTGGGCCTTCTTCTGCCATTCCTTGACTTTACCGGCAAATCCTTCCCCAATTCCTTTTATACCCAGCAAGGTCCTCTTCTGTACCCTCTCAAGCTGCCTCAGGTCTTCACGGCAGGTCAAAAAACGCAGAAAGGCCAATCCGTCCTTGTTCCTTGCCAGGTCCGCCAGTTCGGGGCTTACCGCGTGAAGGTCAGACTGCATCCTGTTCATAACGGACGCCTTCTCACGCACCAGCTGGCGACGACGGCGGGTAAGGCGCTTAAGTACCTGGTGCTCCTTCGGTACTTCGCGGACTTCCTGCAGTATTACCTCCTGGTCGGTAAGAAGGGGCTGTAGCCTCACCAGCTCCAGGATCTTACGCGCGTCTATTACGTCCGTCTTCGCCGGCGACGGAAATATCTCCTTGAATCTGCGCAGTTTCAGGTTGTTCACGTTAAGCAAACGATAGCCCTTCTTCTGGACCATCCGGTCCAGCGGCCTCGCGTATCCGTTGAAGCCTTCCATCGCTACTACCACCGGTACCTGATAGGTCTTTTCGTAATGGGTTATCCGACCGAAAAACTTCTCGAATCCATCCCTGTTGTGAGGCAGGTCGAACTCTTCAGCTATCTTCTCCTCCGGCGTGCCTATCGCCACCCTGTGCATGTGGCTGCCTACATCCACTCCGACCGTTATCTGCCCCTCAGACATGAAAAACACCTCCCAGAAATTGCTGGGTTGCCGCCCCCCGCCTCGTCTACCACTTAAGCCACCGCCCTGGAAGGGCAGGCTCCATTCCAGATTGCGCCAGCGGACGACATAAAAAATGACGGAGGCGGCATTTCAGAGCCAAGTAAAACCGGATAACCGGCCTACGGACCCCAGGAGCCACTCCTCCGTCAACTACATAGTAAACTAACTCATGGGGCCTGTCGAACTCAAGAATTCAAGGGTAGACCCCTAGGCTTCGATGGGATCCCTTTTCAGGAACGCGGTCATGCAGTGAATGGCACCCCAGCCTTTAAGCAACTCCGTTATATCCACCTCGACACATTCCACCCCGGCTTCCCCAAGAAGGGCGCAGGTGCGGGGATTACCCGAAGGGATCACTACTTTCCCCGGCTCAAGGGCCACAAAGTTGATACCTGAGGTCAACTCGACTTCATCGACGTAGGGGTTCTCTATTATTCCGAAACCCCGGTCCAAGAGAGGCTTGCAGACGTCATAAGGTACCTGGGAAGGGAATATCATGGCGGTTTTCCTGTCGGCGAAGTTCATGAGGCCGTCAAGATGAGCATGTCCGTAAGGGATCTGGAAATAAAGGATTGTATCCACGCCAAGGTCGCGCAATTCCCTTTCAACCTGGAGGGCGCCAGCCTTGTTCGCCCGGCAACCGGTTCCCAGGATCACCGTCTTCCTGTCCACCCAAAGGAGGCAAGCTCCCTCAAAAACCCCCTCGCCCGAAATGGTCTTCAAGATCGGGACGCCCAGGCGGGCAAGGGTTTCCGCGGCGAAGCGCTCTTCCCCCCGACGGACCTCCATGGCTGGACGGCAGACAATGGCCCCTTCCGGGGTCATCAGGACCTGGTCTCTCATGAAAAGAGCGTTAGGTCGATCTAAACGCCCCTCTTCTACGTAATACACCCTGACTCCGTGGTCACGGTAGATTCCGGCCAGCGCATCGTGCTGTTCCCGTGCTTTTTCCGGGTCCATAAGGGCCTTGAAACGCACCGATGCCGGGTCGGTGACAGCGTCTATTTCCGGACCCGGGCGATGCATCAGCACGGCCCGGAGCTTGCCCACCTCGGAGTCACAGTACCAGTCGCCCCAGTATTCAGGCATATCCTCCGAAAAGCTCTTCCCACCGGGGAACCACCTTTCCCCGTGGATCAGCACTTGCGAACACTCCATCCCTTGCGACCTCCCAAAAGAGAATTCAGATCTCAATGCACTTGTTGTTCCTAGAAAACCGGCGGCGAGCAACAGACCAGGAGCTTCATAGGATGGTGGGCGTCAGGGTTTTCGTATCGATGAGGCACAGTATTGTCGAAATAGATAAAATCTCCTTCTTTGAGATCTACCGGTTCCTGGTTTCCGTAAAAGAACCGGACCCACCCTTCAAGGACATAAAAAAACTCCTCACCATCGTGACTTAGGGCATGGCCGCTTTCGGACCCAGGAGGTAAAGTCATGATTTCGGGCTGCATGCGGGCTTCCTGGGATATGTGAAGGAATACTTCCTCTATTTGTTTCTGCCCCGGCGTGTCCCGCCTGAAGGTGTATCCTTCACCGCGAAAAACGGGGTTAAGCTGGGGGGGGACCTTTTCGGCCACCAAAGCGGCCAAGGATACTTCCAAAGCATCGGCTAGCCTGCGAAGGACCGCCAGGCTCGGGGAGACTTTCCCATTCTCGAGTTTAGAGAGTTGTGCTACCGAAACTGAAGCAATTCCTGACAGTTTTGAAAGGGACAGTCCTCGGCTCAAACGAAACTTGCGGAGGTTTTTACTTACTTGGGTCAGAGCCGTCACTCCTTCTCGCTTTGGATTCACTTCCACGCGTCAATGGTGCAGGATCTTGCTCAGGAACTCTTTTGCCCTCGGTGTCTTGGGTTCTGAAAAAAAATCTTGGGGCGGGGTTATTTCAAGGACCACCCCGTGATCCATAAAAACGATCTGGTCGCAGATCTCCCTCGCGAAACTCATTTCGTGAGTAACGACTACCATGGTCATGCCGGTTTTCGCAAGTTGACGAATGGCATCCAGGACTTCCTTTATCAATTCCGGGTTCAGGGCGGAAGTCGGCTCATCGAAGAGAATTACGTGAGGCTCCATGGCCAAGGCCCTTGCGATAGCGACTCTCTGCTGTTGCCCCCCGGAAAGATGGCTTGGAT
>JAAYIZ010000011.1 GCA_012523215.1 Thermovirga sp. | reverse complement strand
CTGCCGCTTCCCTCGTGGAAGCCCTGGGGGAACTTTTCCTGGCATCGGAGGTCTTCAAGAACCGCTCGATGCTGAAGGACCGGATCGGGGAGAAGATAGGCAGCGACTGCCTCTCCCTGGTCGATGAGGGGACCATTCGCTGGGGTAACGGAACATCTCCCTGGGACGGGGAAGGAGTCCCCTCGGGCCCGACGGTTCTGATGGAGCGGGGGCAGGTGTCTTCCTTTCTCTACGATTTGAAGTACGCCAGGAAGTTCAAGGTGCCCTCCACGGGCAACGCCTCCAGGTCCCCCGGAAGCCTTCCGGAGGTGGGTTTTTCGAACCTCTTCGTCGCTCCCGGGGAAAGGAGTCCCCGGCAGATCCTGAAAGATTGCACCGGGGGGATCCTCGTGACGGAATTAATGGGTGTTCACACCATCGACCCGGTCAGCGGCGATTTTTCCCTGGGTATCAAGGGAGCGATGATAAACGGTGCGGGCCGCCCGGAAAGGCCCGTGGCGGGCATGACCATGGCCGGCAACCTCGTGAGCCTTCTTTCGAACCTCGCCGAAGTGGGCGACGACTTGCGGTTCTTCGGCGACATAGGGGGGTGCACTATGGTGGTGCGGAATGTCTCGATGGCGGGCACCTAGGATCACGCTCTGCGCCCTCGCGGCGCTCATACTCCTGCCGCTCCTTTCCCCGGGTGCTCTTTCGGCCCAGGAGGGGTGGGATTTGCTCCGCGGCGGCGAGTCCCTCGGGCGGATTCCCGTGCAGACCGTGCAGGGCGGCAGGCTCGTGGCCCTGGACTCCGCCGTGAGGCTCATCGGTCTCTCCGCCGAGGGAAAGGGCGATACCCTGGTTTTGAAGGGACCGGGAGGGTCTCTTCAGATCTTCCCCGGCGCGGCGGCGGCCATCCACAAGGGAGAGATCATCCCCCTGATGCACGAGGTGCTGCGTGAAGGCGGTCACTGGTGGGTGGATCCCGACTGTGCCCTGGTCCTTTTCGACCGCGTGGCGGGTTCCGGCGGCGGATCCTTCGCCTGGAAGGGTGAGGGTTACAAGCCCAGGCCACAGTCGATCCCCGTCCCGACGCAAGAGGTTGTCGCACCCCAGCCGTCCGGGGCGTCTCTTCCCGGGCCGATTCCCGCTTCCTCGGCCACGGTGAGGTCAATTCGGTGGGGGCGGCAGGATTTCGGCCTCAGGGTCGTCCTGGACCTTTCAAACGTGACCGCCCCTGAAATAAAACCGGGTCCCGGGGCGGTCACGGTGACCATTCCAGGTTTTATGGCCCGGGGTACGGCCGGTTCGGTCTCGCCCTACCCCTCGGAGGTCGGCCTCTCGGTGACCCAGTTCGGCGACCGGGTCGTCCTGGCCTTCAAGCACAATGCCTCGTCGGTAAGGCACTTAGCCCTGGAGGGACCCTTCAGGCAGGTCATCGATTTTTATGACCCCAGGCCCATCGGGACAGCACCGGCGCCCTACGCTCCCTGGACGCAGCCTCCCGAAGAGGTTATCTTCGAGGAAGAAATCTCCGATGAGCCCTGCCAGCCTCTTCCCGTGCCGGTGAAAACTCCTGGCGGCGTTAAGACCGTCGTCATCGATGCCGGGCACGGCGGCAAGGACCCGGGAGCAGTGGCCAACGGCATAAGGGAAAAGGATATAAACCTCCGGGTGGCAAGGCTCATGGCGGACATGCTCAAAAAAGAAGGCCTCAGGGTGGTCCTCACCAGGAGCACCGATGTCTACCTCCAGCTGTCTCAGAGGACGAGCATCGCCCTGAAGGAGGATGCCGACGCCTTTGTGAGCCTGCACTGCAACGCGCTCCCCAAGGGAAGATCCGCCCAGGGGGTCGAGATATACCTTATGGCGCTGCCCAGTGATAAGCACGCCATGGAACTGGCCCTGATAGAGAACAGGGAACTCGTCGGGGGCGGTCTCGAGAGTAGCGAGGCCGTCGACAAGAGGACACGGACCCTGCTGAAGATCCTGGGCGACATGCAGCAAAACGTCAAGATACAGGAGAGCACCTCCTTCGCGGAGATCCTCTACCGCAAGGGCGGAGCGAAGAAGCTCCCCATGAGGAGAGTCGCCCAGGCCCCCTTCTTCGTGCTGCGGGGCGCGGCGATGCCCTCCGTCCTTGTCGAGATGGGCTTCATTACCAACAAGGTGGAAGCGGCGAAGCTCAAAAACGCCAACTACCAGAGGCAGATCGCCGAGGCTCTTTCCGCGGGCATCGTGGAATTCCTTGGGCAGAGCCACTATAATTAGGCGCCGCCCGTCACCCTTTTAAAGACCAATTGCGATCGGAGGGGAATACTATGCGGGAACCCCGGGATTGGGAGAAAAGAGCCCCACGGCCTCTTTTCGAAGACGAAGAAGCGGACGATTTCTACGATGACGATGACGAGACCGGTAGAGTGCCCACGGCCCTCCGGGTCGTTGTCTGGATCTCCGTCCTGGTGCTCCTTTTCGCTGCGGGATACTGGGGCACGTCGCTGACCCTGAAGTACCTGGACAAGAAACAGATCATCGCGCAGCGCAACGTGGTGAGGGACCCGGCCGAGGCGAAAAGGGTCCTGGAGGACACCTCCGAGCCCTCCGGTCTGAGCGTGAAGAGGTCGGGCTTCGAGGTCTTCGTACCCAGGGGCGACATCCTTGAATCCGAGACGGTCTCCCTCGTACCCGGCATCCTCGAGGAGGACGTGAAGACCGTCATACTGGGGCTCATGGAGACCATGAGGGCCGAGAACACCATCTCGGAACAGGTGCGGGTTCTCCACGTCTTCCGCAACGGAGACCTTCTGTACCTCGACCTGAACGACCCCTTCGTGAAGGTGATCCAGAACCTTCCTGCCGAAAAGGCCACCCTGATAATGACATCGCTGGTCAGGACCATCGTCGCCAACTTCTCTCCCGTTACGAGGGTCCGTATCCTGATAAACAGCAAGGATCCGGAGCTCAAGGCCCCCGTGGACCTCACCACGCCGTGGCAACTGAAAATCTCATGACGCTCAGGATGGGAGAGGCATCAGGGAATAGGGTCGACGGGCGAGGCTCCGACGAACTCAGGCCCGTAAACATAACCAGGGGATACAGCCGCTTCGCCGAAGGTTCAGCCCTCGTGGAATTCGGCGACACGCGGGTGCTCTGCACGGCCTCCGTGGAGGAGAGGGTCCCCCTCTTTATGAGGGGCGGCGGCAAGGGCTGGGTGACGGCCGAGTACTCGATGCTGCCGAGGTCCACCGAAACCAGGACCCCCCGTGACAGCGCCCGCGGCGGGGTGAGCGGCAGGAGCCACGAGATCCAGAGGCTCATCGGCCGTTCCCTCAGGGCGGGCACCATCCTGGAACTCCTGGGGGAGCGGACGATCTGGGTCGACTGCGATGTGCTCCAGGCCGACGGGGGGACCAGGGTCGCCGCCATAACCGGGGGATTCGTCGCCCTCGCCGATGCCCTGAGGTGGCTCTATGCCAGGGAGATCATCGATGCCATCCCCTTGAAATGCTTCGTAGCGGCCATCAGCGTGGGCAAGGTCGACGGCGTCATCGTGGCGGACCTCTCCTACGGCGAGGACAGCCGCGCCGAAGTGGACTTCAACATCGTCATGAGCGAGTTCGGGGACTTCGTCGAGGTGCAGGGGACCGCCGAGGGAGACCCCTACTCCAGGCGGGAACTGTTCGGCATGATAGACCTGGCCGAAAAAGGCATAACCTCCTTGATCACGCTCCAGAAGAGTTCGCTGAAACTTTCGGAAGAAGAAGAGAGAGCCCTTGGCGTTGCCCGGGATCGTTTTCGCGAGCGGCAACAGGCATAAGTACCTCGAGATGAGATCCCTCCTTGCCTCCGCGGGGGTGGGACTCGTCTTCGGCATGGACCTCGCCGGCCCCGAAGGGATTCCCGCGGTGGACGAAAACAGGGATACCTACGCCGGCAACGCCGTCCTCAAGGCCATGGCTTGGGCCAAGGCCCTGGGGCGGTCCGTCTTGGCCGATGACAGCGGCATCGAGGTCCGGACACTGGGCTGGGGGCCGGGTGTTAAGTCCGCCCGGGTCGCTCCCGACGACGGAGCCAGGGTGCAATGGCTTCTTGAAAAGATGAAGGGCATTTCAGACAGGGAGGCCCGCTTTGTCGCGGTCCTGGCTTTTTTCGACGTTGAACGGGGCAGATGGTGCCTGGCGGAGGGATTCTGCCACGGCCGTATCGCTTTGGAGCCGTCGGGGAGGTCCGGCTTTGGCTATGACCCCATCTTTGTCCCCCGTGGCTTTGACGAGACCCTGGCGACGCTGGGTCCGGATGTCAAATCACGCGTATCCCACCGATCCGTGGCGGCGGGGGCTCTCTGTCGTATGCTCTCCGGCGGTTGTGTGGTAGAATAAATCTTCGTTTCAGGTCAAGAATCATCTGGGAGGTGCAAGGCGTGAAGGTTTTCCTCACGGTCGTTCATTTGATCGTCTCCATATCGGTGATGGCCGTTATCCTCATGCAGCAGCGCAAGCAGGGCGGCTTCACCGGCGTGTTCGGCGGCGGGACCCAGGCCGATGCCGCCGGGCAGTGGCAGAGATTCACTCTTCTCACCAAGGCGACCATCGTCCTGACGGCCCTATTCCTGGCCACATCACTGATGCTCGTCCTGATACGCTGAAAACCGGGGGTGAGGCCGATGGACTCCCCGAGGCTGGACAGACTCTCCGATGTGTATGCCTTTGAACCGGGGACGGCCAGGTTCTTCAGCGCGACCCACGAGGAGATCCTGTCCGGTAAGACCACCGACATCTACTTCGTGAAGACGAGGGATATCCTTGATGCCTGCGGGAGGCTCGACGCCCCCGTGGTCGCCGAGATCTTTGCCAAGCGGGGTGGTGTGTTCGCCGGGATACCGGAAGTGGTCAGCCTCCTGGAAGGCTCCAACGTGGAGGTCCTTTCCCTGGATGAGGGAGACACCTTCGTACCCGGCGAGGTCGTCACCAGGATAAGCGGACCCTATTCGGCTTTTGGCATGTACGAGACGGTGATCCTGGGCATGCTCGCCAGCTCCACGGGGTGGGCCACCGCCGCCAGGGAATGCGTCGAAGCCGCGGGGGGCAGGCCCGTACTCTCCTTCGGTGCGAGGCACGTTCACCCCGCCGTATCATCGGTGATGGAAAGGGCCGCCGTTGTGGCCGGAGGCTGCGTCGGCGCCAGCTGCATTCTCGGGGCCAAGTTGGCCGGTATAGACCCCAGGGGCACCATCCCCCACGCTGCCATACTGATCGCGGGCGATACCCTGCGGATAGCCAAGGCCTACGATGACTTCCTCCCGGAAGGGGAGCCCAGGATCATCCTGGTGGACACCTTCCATGATGAAGCCGAGGAATCGCTCAGGATCGCTTCCTCCCTGGGCGAGAGACTGTCGGCCGTCAGGCTCGATACCCCCTCCGAAAGGGGAGGGGTGACGCCCGAACTGGTTCGCGAGGTCCGACGCAGG
This sequence comes from Thermovirga sp., assembly GCA_012523215.1. Lineage (NCBI taxonomy): Bacteria > Thermotogati > Synergistota > Synergistia > Synergistales > Thermovirgaceae > Thermovirga > Thermovirga sp. Next base: position 7,131 of record JAAYIZ010000011.1, on the reverse strand, counting down.
CTCGACATGGCAGGTGCCTCCCACGTGTCGATTACCGTGTCGGGGGGGCTCAACCCCGAAAGGATAAGGCATCTTTCGGAGGCGGGCGCCGCGTCTTTTGGCGTGGGGAGTTACATCGCCCACGCGACTCCAAGGGACATGACCATGGACATCAAGATGGTCGACGGCAAGCCCGTGGCGAAACGGGGCAGGATTCCGGGCATAACCGTGAACCCTTCCCTTGAAAAGTACCTCTAGAAAAGCACCCTCGGGTCGTCAGGGTCGTCCTTGACACCCATGGGACGCTTGGATAGAATAAGCACCGCTCTGCGTTTTTCGTGACCACTGCAGGGAAGGGAATTTATTGTGTCCGCTGCCCTTACGCGGCGAGGCCATTAAGGAGAGGAACTCGGGAAATGGCTGTGAATACGACCTACATGGCAAAAAAGGAACAAGTGGAGAGAAAATGGTTTGTCGTTGACGCCACCGACAAGGTCCTAGGGAGGCTGGCTGCCCAGGTGGCCTTGATACTCCAGGGGAAGAACAAGCCGACCTACACGCCCCATGTCGACACCGGGGATTTCGTAGTTATCGTCAACGCCGACAAGATAAAGATCACCGGGAAGAAACTGGAGAAGAAATACATATATCGCCACAGCGGGTACAAGGGCGGACTCAGGGCCACTTCCTACGGCACCTTCATGGAAAAATACCCCGAACGCCTCTTGGAAAGAGTCGTAAAGGGAATGCTTCCAAAGAATCGCCTGCACTTCGAGAAGAAACTGAAGGTCTACGCGGGACCTGAACATCCGCACACGGCTCAGAAGCCGGAGCCGCTTGATATCCGGTAACGCCACAGGGAAGGGAGGGAAAAAGAGCATGAAGCGATCTGAATATTACTGGGGTACGGGCAGACGCAAGGCCGCCCTTGCGAGGGTAAGGGTGTGTTCCGGTAGCGGGATGCTGAAGGTCAATGAGCGACCCGCCGACGAATACTTCCCCCGCAGCATATGGCAGTCCCATGCTTTCGAGGCGCTCAAGACATCGGGGCTTGAAGGGAAGATCGATGTCTTTGTCAACGCCAGCGGAGGCGGGCTCACGGGGCAGTCCGGCGCGGTCAGGCTCGGACTTGCCAGGGCTCTGCTCAAGATGGATCCCGAACTGAGACCCACCCTCAAGAAATCCGGCCTGCTGACCAGGGACTCCAGGATGGTCGAGAGGAAAAAATTCGGCCAGAAAGGCGCCCGCGCCAAGAGACAGTTCTCCAAGCGCTGATTTTGCCCGGCTTTCACCTACAACGGATAAATCAAGGCGCCCGCCAGAAGAGCGGGCGCTTTTTATTTCGGGAACGGCTCTTATCCTTTTTCCTTGACAGACCGGTCGGTCTGTGGTAGATTTTCCCCTGTTGCGCAAACCTTCGGCCTGGAGGCGATATTATGTCCGATCCCTGCGGAACCAGGGACAAGATCCTGGAGGTTGCCAGGAGCCAATTCGCCAGGAATGGCTATCACGGCACCAGCATGGATGCCATCGTCAAGGATACGGGCCTCAGCAAAGGGGCTCTTTATTGGCACTTCGACGGCAAGAGCGATCTCTTCGCCGCTGTCCTGAGGCGGGAGGTCGAGAAAATAATCCACAGCCACGTGGAAGCCCTCCGCGGAAATGAGGAGGATGTCCGGTCCTTCGTAACCCTCCAGGGGGAATGGATCATCGACATGCTCTGGGAAGACCGGGAGATGTGCCTCCTGTTCATCACCCTTTTCATCGAAAGACTTCGGGGCGGGCAAGAAGGAAGGGAACTATCCGATATAGCCGGGGATCTTCTGGGTATTATCCAGGACAAGCTCTGGCCTGTGACCCAGGAGGTCTTCCCCGCCTTCAGGAGCGGCGAAGCCCGTGGGGATTACAAGAGAATATTGACCACCCTCCGTTTCGTGATGCACGGGATAATCATGGAACTGGGGTTCAACCTGGATCTGGACTCGGCCAGGGAGTTATGGCGTTTCGCCATAGGCCGTTTCGATTTCCAAAGCGAGGGGTTCAAATGACACCGCAGAGAAGGATCATCACCATCGCCTTTATAATGCTGTCCCTCTTCGTAATATTCCTGGGCAGGAGGGCGTGGGCTGACGCAAAGCCCCTTCTGGACGAGGGCCTTGTCGTGGCCCTGGCCATGGAGAATAACCCCCAGGTAGGCATGGCCGAGAAGAGGGTTGAGCAGGCCATGGCCAGGGTCAGGGAGGCCTCCTCCGGGAAGGCTCCCGTCCTTTCGGCCTCCGCGCTCTATCAAAAAACCTACGGTGAACCGCGATACCCGCTGGTGACCAATGATCCAAACCTCCACGGCTACGCCGAGGCCGGTTTCCGCGAGATGTGGAGGACGGCCCTGAGCCTCTCCTGGCTTGTCTACAGCGGCGGCGCCGTTGAAAGCGGCATCCGCGCCGCCGAGTTCGCCGTTGAAGCCGTCCGGGCCGAATCGGAAAGGACCGGCCAGGTCGTGGCCCACGCGGCCAGGAGTGCCTTCTTCGAACTCCAGAGGGCCCGGGCCGGGGCCGTTGTAGCCGAGGAAGCCAGCCGGTTGGCCCTGGATCACCTGGGAAGCGTCGAAGCCCTTTACCGAAACGGCGTGGTGGCCAAAAACGAGCTGTTGAGGGCAGAAGTGGCCGTCTCCGACGCTAAGTTGAACCTCATCCGGGCGGAAAGCGGCATCGAGGTCGCTTTCAGCGCCCTCGAAAGGGCCGTCGGGACCGGGATAAAGGACAGGTATCAACTCCCCGAGCCCCAAAAAGAGCCCTCCCCCGTTGAAATACCCGGGAATGCTCTCGGGGCGGCCTTGGCCGGCCGTCCCGAGTTCAGGGCGCTGGAGTCGTCGGTACGCTCGGCTAGGTCCATGGCTGTCGCGGCCCAGGGGGAGAAGGGCCCCTCGGTTTACCTCCAGGGGGAAGCCTTTTCCGTGGGGCAGACCTTTTATCCCGATGCCGCCGACGACTGGAAGATCTCCCTGGTAGCCCAGTGGACCCTTTATGACGGAGGCAAGGCCAAGGCCCACAGGGACGAAGCCCTCGCCCTGGCCGGGGAACTGCTGCAGCGGGTGGAGGACATGAAGCGAAGCGTGGATCTCGAGGTCTCCATCGCGACGCTGGACCTCCGTTCGGCCCTCCAGCGGCTCGAGGTCGCCCGGTCCCAGGTGGCCCTGGCCGAGGAGGATTACCGCATGGCCGAGGCCAGGTACTCGGCCCAGGTGGGCACCAACATCGATGTGCACGACGCCAGGGTGGCCCTGTCAAGATCAAGGACCCAGCTCGTCGATGCCGTTTACGACGCGTTGAAGGCCCGCTCTGACATGGAACTGGCGCTGGGCGAGGCAGTAAAGATCCCCGTGGACGAAAGGTGATGGGCATGAAAAAGACAGTGGTGATGGTTGCTATCGTCGCAGTTTTCGCAGGACTTATCCTTTTCAGGGGGCATCAGCAGGGCAGGATCAAGAGCGCCCTTCCCGAGGAGGAGGTCGCCAGGGTCGAGACGGTCCACCTGAGGGAGATGAATCTGGCCGAGGTCGTCGAGTTCACCGCCAACATCGAGCCCCAGGAGCAGTCCGCGGTGGTGCCCAAGGTCCCCGGTAGGACCGTACTGGAGGTCTTCGTCCGCGAGGGGGACAGGGTCAAAAAGGGTCAACCCCTGGCATCGCTTGACAGGAGCCTCGTCCACCGGCAGCTGGAGGAAGCCCGGACCCTTTACGAGACCGCCGCCGCCGATTATGAACGCTACCAGTCCCTCTACAAGGAGGAGGTGATCAGCCGCCAGGCCGCGGACCAGGCCAGGGCCCGTTACACCCAGGCGAAGTCGGCCTACGAGCAGGCCAGGATCATGGGCGGGTATCACACCATCACTGCCCCGGCCGAAGGCATCGTGGCCAGGCGTTTTATCGACCCCGGCGATACCGCGCCCCAGGGCCCGGCTTTTCTTATCTTCAGGCAAGACAACGTCAAGGCCGTTGGGGCCGTCCCCGAAAGGCTCTTCCCGGCTATCGTCCCGGGCGACAAGGTCACCATGCTTGTCGATGCCCTTCCCGGCAGGGAGTTCGTGGCGGTGGTCACGAACATCTCCCCCGTCATCGACCCAGCCACTCGCACAGGAAAGATCGAAGTCACCCTCCCCTCCGAAGGGGTGATATTACCGGGTATGTTCGCCCGGGCAAGGATAACCTCGGGTGAGAAAAGGGTCATGGCTCTCCCCCGTGAGGCCGTCAGCCGCCTAGCCGGCACAGGCGAGACGATATGCTACGTGGCCGAGGGCGGCAAGGCCGTTCTTCGTGTCATCAGTACCGGCATCGAGCGGGAAGGCTTCGTGGAGATCACGGGAGGCCTCGATCCCGGTGAGGAAGTAATCACGACCCGGGCCGGCACCGTCAGGGACGGGACCAGGATAGAGGTGTACCGAAGGTGAAGCTCCCCGAGATCTCCGTCAAGCGTCCCGTCATGACCCTGATGGTCTTTCTCGCCGTCCTGGTCATAGGTTCTATTTCCTTTCTCAACCTTAAACTGGACCTCCTCCCGAAGATCGAGCCGCCCGTCATGACGGTGATCACCCCGTGGCCGGGGGCATCGGCCAGCGACGTGGAGCAGAGGATAACCAAGGTTATGGAGAACAGTCTCTCCATGCTTGAAGGGGTGGACGACCTCATCTCCAGGTCCCTCGACAACATCTCCGTCGTCTCGGTGAAGTTCAAATGGGGCGTGGATCTCGATGTCCGGGCCGGCGACGTGAGGGATGCCGTCAACTTCGCCAAGAGGGAACTCCCCTCCGACGCGGAGGAATCGGTGGTGCTCAGGATAACCTCGGGGACGGTCCCCGTCGTGCAGGTCGCCATGACGGCCGAAAGGTCCTACCAGGGGCTCTATCATTTTATCGACAAGAACGTGGCGGAGGAACTCTCCAGGGTGCCGGGTGTGGGCCAGGTCCTCATCTTCGGTGGCGTGGGCCGGGAGATCCAGGTCCTCCTCGACGCCGACAGGCTGGAGGCCATCGGGCTGCCCCCCGATGCCATTGCGGGCGTCCTCGAGAGTGAGAACCTCAACATCCCCGCCGGGTCCATGAAGGAGGGCCGGACGGAGTACTTCATAAGGGTGCCGGGCAGGTTCACCTCGGTGGAAGAGATCGCGAACACCGTCGTGGGCCTCCGGAACGGAAATCCCGTCAGGTTGGCCGATGTCGCCGAGGTCAGGGACGGTTACAAGGAATTGACCATGAACGGGTGGAAGGACGACCAGGCCGCCGTCGTTCTCATAGTGATGAAGAACAGCGACGCCAACACCATCGAGGTTTCCCGGGCGGTCCTGGAAAGGCTCGCCTGGCTGGAGGAAGAGAGCTTCCCCTCCGACGTGACCTACGAGGTGGTCCTGGACACGGCCGACTTCATCATGAACTCCATATCCAACCTCAGCGTCTCCCTCATGGTGGGGATAATCCTGGTGTTCCTCGTCACCTGGGCCTTCCTGAGGAGGTTCCGCGCCTCCCTGATCGTGGCGGGGGCCATACCCTTTTCGCTCATCATAACCTTCATAGCCATGGGGCGCCTCGACTACACGATAAACATATTCACCCTCTCGGCCCTCGCCATGGCAAGCGGCATGGTGGTGGACAACGCCATCGTAGCGACGGATCAGATCATCTACCACATAGAACAGGGAAGCCGAAGGCGTGTCGCGGCCGTGCTGGGCGCCAGCGAGATCGGTTCGGCCCTGATGGCCTCGACGCTCACCACGATCGTCGTGCTTCTCCCCCTCGCCTTTCTTTCCGGCCTGGTGGGCGTGTTCTTCTCGGCCCTCACGGTGGTCATGGTCCTGGCGGTCTCGGCGTCTCTTTTCGTGGCTCTTACCTTCATACCCATGATGGGCAGCAAATTCTTCGGCCGCGAGCCGGGGAAACTGAAAATACACCAGGTGACCGAGAGATTCTTCTCCCGCATGGAGGAAGTGTATTCGTCCATGCTGGCCTGGGGGCTGGACAATCGCAAGAAGGTCATAGCCTCGTCGCTCCTGTTGCTGCTGCTCACTTTCCTCGGTTTCCGGACCATTGGGACCGAACTGACCCCCGACCCGGACACGGGCGACATATCTATAACCTTCTCGCTTCCCGAGGGAACCAGGCTCGAGGTCACCGACGAACTTGTCAGGGAGGTCATGGCTTATTGCCGGCAGACCATCCCCGAGGCCCAACTCGTCTTCGGGATGGACGGAATGGAGGAAGGCGGCCTCTCCGTGGCCGTCGGTCAGAAAGCGGGCCCCAACACGGGTACTATCGGTATTAAGCTCGTCGACAAGAACAAGAGGGACAGGTCCGCCTTCGAGATCGCCGGCGAAATCCGCGACTGGATCCACGCGAAGCCTGGCATCGAGGATATGACCGTCTTCGTCAGTTCGCCCATAAAGGCCATGTTCCTGGGTTCCAAGCCCCTGGATATAGAGATCTACGGCGATGACCTGAAGCAGGTGACCAGGGCGTCGTCGATGATCGCGTCGGGCCTCGCCGAGATACCGGGCACGGCCGATATATCGGTCAGCCGCCGGGAGGACCGTCCCGAACTCTGGATCGAACCGGACAGGGAAAAGGCGGCCCACCTGGGCGTCAGCACCGCCGCCGTCTCCCGCACCGCCAGGATCTACTTTGCGGGATACGAGACCGAGGGATCCTTCTGGGAGGGTGAGGATGACTTCCCCATCAGGGTGAGGTTGAGGGAGGACCAGAGAGATAGCAGGGACGTGTTCGGCCGGCTCACCGTTCCCTCGTCATCGGGGGCGCTCGTAAAGCTGTCGTCGGTGGCGGCGATGAAGGACGAGGTGGGTCCGCCCCAGGTGGAGCGCAAAAACAGGCAGAGATACCTGACCGTCGGGGCCAACGTCCACGGACGGTCCCTTGGGGAGGTCACCGCCGACGCTGTGAAGATGGTCCAGGCCATGGAAGTACCCGAGGGAGTGAGGATATCCTTCGGAGGCGAGATAAAGGAGCAGCAGGACGCCTTCCGGCAGATGGGGCTCCTGGTCCTGCTGGGCATAATGCTCGTCTACATGGTCATGGCGGGCCAATATGAAGCCTACCTGGACCCCTTCGTCATACTCTTCAGCATCCCCTTCGCTCTCACGGGGGTGGTCT
>JAAYIZ010000010.1 GCA_012523215.1 Thermovirga sp. | reverse complement strand
GAGGAGAACCTTTCCGATTCCGTTTTCGCGGCTCCTGTCCATGTGCCGGCGATGCACCAGGTCGTGGTAGCCCAGCAGGCTAATGCCAGGCAGGGAACGCACTCAACCAAGACCCGGGGTGAAGTGCGCGGCGGCGGGAGAAAACCCTGGAGGCAGAAACATACGGGGAGGGCCAGGCACGGCAGCAGGCGATCTCCCCTTTGGGTAGGCGGTGGAGTCACCCATGGCCCCCGCCCCAGGGACTATCACCAGAAGGTCAACCGGAAGGTCAGAAGGATCGCCCTGAAGAGTGCGCTTTCTCTCAAGGTTCTCGAAGGAGGGCTGGTCCTGCTCGACCGCCTTGACATAGAAAAGCCCGACACGAAGAGCATGGCCTCCTTCCTGGCGGAGATCGACGCCGGAAGGAAGGTCCTGGTCATGGTGGGCGAGAGCAGCGACGCGATCTATAAGTCGGCCTCCAACATCCCGGGGACAATGGTCCTCCATGTGGACAGCATCAACGTTTACGACATCCTGAATCACAACAGGATGATCCTGACGGTGGACGCTGCCAGGAAGATCGAGGAGGTGTACGGGGCATGAAATCATTGCCGCAGGACATCATCCTGAGGCCGATCATCACGGAAAAGAGCAGCCGGCTGATGGAACATAACAAGTATACGTTCGAGGTTCACCCGAAGGCCAACAAGATCGAGGTCAGGAACGCCGTGTCCTCCATTTTCAAGGTCAAGGTGGTCAAGGTGAGAACCCTGTACGTCAGGCCGAAACCCAAGAGGATGGGGGCCTTCCTGGGCAAATCCAGGGCCTGGAAGAAGGCCATCGTAACCGTCGCTGCCGGCGAGCGCATCGAGTTCTTCGAAGGCGCCGGCGCCTAGGCGGGGAGGTTTTTAAAAGATGAGCGTTAAAAAATACAAGTCTTACACTCCGGGGCGCAGGTTCATGACGACCTCTTCCTTCGAAGAGATCACCAAGACCGAGCCCGAGAAATCGCTGGTGGAAACCCTGAAAAGGTCCGGGGGGCGCAACAACCTCGGAAGGATCACCATGAGACACCGCGGGGGAGGCACCAAGCGACTCTACCGGATCATCGACTTCAAGCGTGACAAGATCGGAGTCCCCGGAAAAGTGGCCTCCATAGAGTACGATCCCAATCGCTCGGCGAGGATAGCGCTGATCCATTATGTCGATGGCGAGAAAAGGTACATCCTCGCCCCGGTCGGCCTGGGAGTCGGCAGCACCGTCATGGCGGGTCCGGAATCGGATATCCGCCCCGGAAACGCCTTGAAATTGAGGGATATCCCCGTGGGTACCTTCGTCCACAACATCGAACTCGAGCCGGGTCGAGGCGGAGTGATGGTCCGGTCGGCGGGGACAGCGGCGCAACTCATGGCCAAGGAGGGTAAGAGGGCTTTCATCAGGCTTCCCAGCGGAGAACTTCGCCTGGCCCTTCTTGAGTGCATGGCCACCATCGGCCAGTTGGGCAACGAGGAGCACGAAAACCTCACCCGCGGTAAAGCCGGTAAAAGCCGATGGCTTGGCAGGCGTCCCCGCGTCAGGGGGATAGTCATGAACCCCGTGGATCACCCCATGGGCGGTGGGGAAGGGAAAAGCAAATCCCACATGCACCCCGTGTCCCCTTGGGGGACGCCCGCCAAGGGGTACAGAACCCGTAAACGCAAGCCGTCGGACAAGTTCATCGTACGGCGACGTTACGAGAAGTAGCGGCAGGGAGGGACAAAATATGGCTCGTTCAACAAAAAAGGGGCCCTTTGTCGAACAGAAGCTTCTCCGCAAGGTGGAGGCCATGAACGAGGAAGGAAAGAAAAGAGTCATCAAAACGTGGTCCAGGCGTTCCACCATCGTGCCGGACATGATTGGGCACACTATCGCCGTGCATAATGGTAGGACCCATATACCGATCTTCATAAGCGATAACATGGTGGGCCACAAGCTTGGGGAGTTCGCTCCCACGCGGAAGTTCGGGGGACACGCCGGGCAGGAACGTTCCACCCGCGTGCGATAGGAGGGCTTTTCATGGAAGCAAAAGCCATTGCGAGGCAGGTGCGGCTTTCGCCGACCAAATCGAGGCAGGTCCTTACGCTCATAAGGGGCAAGGAGGCCGGCCAGGCCCTCGAGACGCTCCGCTTCACCCAGAAGAAGGCCGCTCGGGTCGTCGAGAAGGTGCTCAAGAGTGCCATCGCCAATGCCGAGCATAACTATGGAATGGATATGGATCGACTGGTTGTGGTTAAGGCCTATGCCGACCAGGGTCCATCGATGAAGCGCTGGCTGCCGGTCTCGATGGGCAGGGTGCATGCCTACAAGCATCGCACCAGCCATATCACCGTCGTGGTCGCCGAGCGTTAGGGAGGGTTGACCGTTGGGCCAGAAAGTACACCCTGTAGGGTATCGCCTTGGAATAGTGCGCGATTGGGAATCGAGATGGTATGCGGGCCGCAAGGATTACGCGGAGAAACTGCATGAAGACCTCATGCTCAGGGATTGGATCGCCAAAAGGTGGTCCCATGCAGGCATCTCGAAGGTAGAGATCGAACGGATCGGCAAGGTAATCCGTTTCACCATCTGGACAGCCCGTCCAGGCGTAGTGATAGGAAAGGGCGGCACGGAGATCCAGAAGGTCAGGGAGGAGATCCAGGAGTTGACGGGCAACAAGATAATGATCAACGTCCAGGAAATCAAGAACCCCGACAAGGAAGCTCAGATCGTGGCCGAGGGGGTCGCTTCGGCCCTTGAGAGGCGCGTCAGTTTCCGCCGGGCCATGAAACAGTCCATCTTCCGGGCCATGAAATCCGGTGCCGAGGGTATCAAGATCCAGTGCAGCGGAAGACTGGGCGGGGCGGAGATCGCCAGGACCGAGTGGTACCTCGAGGGCCGGCTTCCCCTGTCGACGCTCAGGGCCGACATCGATTACGGCTTCGCCGAGGCACGGACCCTGTACGGTGTGATAGGCGTAAAGGTCTGGATAAACAAGGGTCAGGCCGTGAGGCCCGCTCCCGCCGGGAGCCAGGAACCCGTCGAGAGGGGGTAATTGGGGATGCTCATGCCGAAAAGGGTCAAGTACCGTAAAACCTATAGACGTGCCTTGAAAGGCATGGCTAAAGGCGGCAAGACCGTGGCCTTCGGGGAGTACGGCCTCCAGGCGCTCGAATGTGCGTGGATAACCGCCCGCCAGATCGAAGCCGCCCGCGTGGCGATCTCCCGCAAAATGAAAAAGGGCGGCAAGACCTGGATAAGGATATTCCCGGACCACCCCTTCACGAGGAAACCCCTTGAGACCCGCATGGGTAAGGGAAAGGGGGCCCCGGAGTTCTGGGTCGCCCCCGTACGCAGGGGGAAGATCATGTTCGAGATAGCGGGAGTATCGAGGGAAGTGGCTGAAAAGGCCTTCCTCACGGCTTCTCACAAGCTGCCGATAAAGGTCCGCCTGGTAACGCGGGATGGAATGGGTGGTGCATGAGGATGAACGCCAGGGAACTTCGCGAGTTGTCTCTAGAGGAATTGAGCGACAAGCACAAGCAGTTCAAGGAAGAACTTTTCAACCTCCGATTCCAGCATGCCATTGGGCAGTTGGGGAATACCGGGCGCATCGGTGATGTAAAACGATCCATCGCCAGGGTGCTCACCGTCATGAGGGAGAAGGAGATCGGGCTGAAACGCCCGGTGTAGGGGGGAACGCGGGATGAACGAAAGGACCATCTCAAGAAAGACACGGGTAGGCACCGTCGTCAGCGACCGGATGACCAAGACGGTCGTCGTCAAGGTAGACCGCATGGCCAAGCACTCCCTTTACGGCAAGCCCGTTTTGAGGAGCAAGAAATTCATGGCCCATGACGAGGAAGAGACCTGCCGCATCGGGGACAAGATCAGGATCGAGGAAACTCGCCCCTTGAGTCGCCACAAGCGATGGCAGGTTGTCGAGATAATCGAAAGAGCTCCGATCCTCGGCGGCAGCCAGGATAAGGAGGCGTAACGGATGATCCAGCTCCGTACGGTGATGAAGGTCGCCGACAACTCAGGCGCCAAGAAGATCATGTGCATCCAGGTCCTAGGAGGGAGCAGGAAACGTTACGCCTCCATCGGCGATATAGTGGTCGCTTCCGTGAAGGAAGCCATACCCAACAGCAATGCCGGCAAGGGCGACGTGGTAAAAGCCGTGATCGTCAGGACTAAAAAAGAAGTCCGCCGAAAGGACGGTTCCTATGTCAGGTTCGACGACAACGCGGCCGTTCTCATAGACAACAACGGTGATCCGAGGGGCACGAGGATCTTTGGCCCCGTAGCCCGCGAGCTCAGGGAAAAGCGGTTCATGAGGATCGTTTCCCTTGCTCCGGAAGTGGTCTAGAAGGAAGTGGCGCGATGAGCAAGATCAGGATACGCAAAGGAGACCGGGTGAAGGTCATCTCCGGGAAGGACAAGGGGAAAGAGGGAAAAGTCCTTCGCTGCTTCCCGACCAGGGACCTGTTGCTGGTGGAGGGGGTAAACACGGTCTCGAAGCATGTCAAACCTTCCGCCAAGAACCCGCAAAGCGGGATAGTCAAGCAGGAGGCCCCCGTATACTCCAGCAAGGTTCAGCTCGTCTGCACGACCTGCGGTGCTGCGACCCGGGTCGGAAGGGCCTTCCTTGAGGACGGACGCAAGGTCCGTTTCTGCAAGAAGTGCGGCGAGATCATCGATAAGGTGTAACGGGGGAGGCGACTTGACAATGCCGCGTCTGGCGGATTTTTACAAGAAGGAGATCACGGGACGACTGCAGAAGGAGTTCGGGTATTCCAACGTGATGGAAGTCCCCCGGATCCAGAAGGTCGTAGTGAATATAGGGGTGGGAGAGGCCAAGGTGGACTTCAAGTTCATGGAGTCGTCCATCGCGGAGCTTCGCACCATTACGGGACAACAGCCCACGATGAAAAGAGCCAGGAAGTCCGTGGCGGGCTTCAAGCTCCGTGAGGGGATGCCCGTCGGGTGTTCCGTGACGCTTCGGGGGGCGAGGATGTGGGAGTTCCTCGACAGGCTCATATCCCTCGCGCTGCCGAGGATTAAGGACTTCCAGGGTTTGTCGCCCAAGGGGTTTGACGGCCATGGGAACTACAACCTCGGCCTGAGAGAGCAACTGATCTTCCCCGAGATCGACTACGACAAGGTGATCCGCATCAGGGGGATGAACATATCCATTGTTTCCACGGCTAAAACGGATGAAGAGGCTATGAGCCTGCTCCAGGCTCTTGGGATGCCTTTCGCCCGGTAAGGGAGGAGATGAAGCGAATGGCTCGAAAAGCCATGAGGATCAAGGCCACGAGAGAGCCCAAGTACAAGGTAAGGTCATATACTCGGTGTCCTCTCTGTGGTCGTGTCCATGCCTACATGAGGCAATTCAATATGTGCCGTTGTTGCTTCCGGAAGCTGGCCCGGGAAGGCAAAATCCCCGGTGTGGTCAAGTCCAGCTGGTAGCAAGGGATGCGGTCAAGGAGGCTATTGCAATGTATGTGAATGACCCTATAGGGGACATGCTCACGCGCATCCGGAACGCCAACATGGTCTACCATGAAACGGTTGATATGCCCCTCAGCAAGGTCAAGCTGGCCATCGCCAAGATCTTCAAGGAAGAGGGTTATGTCAAGAATTTCAAGGTTGTCAACGACCCCAAAAAGCCCTACGCGACACTGAGGCTATACCTTTCCTACGGCCCCCAAAGGGAGCGCGTGATCCAGGGTCTCAGGAGGATCAGCAAACCGGGACGCAGGATCTATGTCCGCAAGGACGAACTCCCCAGTGTCATGAAGGGGCTCGGTACTGCCGTCATATCGACCTCCAAGGGCATGATGCCCGAAGCTGAGGCTCGCAAACTGGGCCTTGGCGGAGAAGTCGTCTGCTTCATCTGGTAGGAGGTGCCATCGGTGTCGAGAATAGGCAGAAAACTGATCGATATACCCCCTGGTGTGACCCTTTCGATCGATGACGAAAAAGTCAAGGTCAAGGGACCCAAGGGCGAACTCTCGGTGAACCTCGTCCCGGGGATAGACGTCTCCGTCGAGGATAACGCCGTCAAGGTCACCCGGCAGGGTGATGACAAGAAAACAAGGGCCTATCACGGGATGATGAGGGCGTTGGTCAACAACCTCGTCCAGGGAGTCAGCACCGGCTTCGAGAGGCGACTCGAGATCATAGGGATCGGCTGGCGCGCCCAGATGCAGGGCAACACCCTGGTCATGAACCTCGGCTTCTCCCACCCGGTGGAGTACGATCCTCCCAAGGGAGTGGAGATCACCACCGACGGTCCCACGAAGATCACCGTGAAGGGGATAGATAAACAGGCCGTCGGGCAGACGGCAGCGGTCATCAGGGGCTTCAGGCCTCCCGAGCCCTACAAGGGCAAGGGGATCAGGTACGTCGGCGAGCATGTTATCCGGAAGGCCGGCAAGGCCGGAGCCTAGATAGCGAGGTGAAGGGCAGGATGAAAAAGAGAACCAGGAATGATATGCGATTGATCAGGCATCGCCGCCTCCGCAAAACCCTTTCGGGTACCGGGGAGCGCCCGCGCCTTGCCGTATTCCGCAGTCTGAACCACCTGTATGCCCAGATCATAGATGATACCAGGGGCCATACGCTGGCGTCCGCTTCGACGCTGGAAAAGAGCGTAAAAGCCAGCGAGGAAGGCGCCGATGATTTTGAGGTCGCCAAGGCCGTGGGCAGGGTCGTTGCCGAAAGGGCCCTGGAAAAGGGCATCACCCAGGTTCTTTTCGACCGCGGTGGTCACTTGTATCATGGCAAGGTCAAGGCCCTGGCGGACGCGGCCCGTGAAGCCGGCCTGAAGTTCTAAGGAGGTTGCAGGAAATGAGGGTCAAGGAAGGCGGTCCGAAGGGCCAGGAAATGCTCGAAAGAGTCGTTTCCATAAATCGAGTGAGCAAGGTTGTGAAGGGCGGCAAGAGGTTCCGATTCAGCGTCCTCGTGGTTGTCGGCGACGGCATGCAGAATGTTGGCGTAGGCATCGGTAAAGCCAGGGAGATCTCCGAGGCCGTCCGAAAGGGCATCGAGAAGGCCAAGAAGGAGCAGGTCGAACTGAAAAGGGTCGGCAGCAGCATCCCCCACGATATAGTGGGACGATTTGGCGCTGCCGAGGTCCTTCTCAAACCGGCCGTTCCCGGGACGGGCGTTATCGCAGCGGGTGCGGTCCGGGCTATCATGGAGCTGGGCGGCGTCAGCGACGTGGTGACCAAGGTGATCGGCAGGACCTCGAACCCGGTCAACGTGGCCTATGCCACTATGGAAGCTCTCAGGGGACTCCGCTCTCCGGCGGAGGTCATGCGGCTTCGCGGCAAGGAAGTCCGCCAGCCCCAGGAAGCATAGGGGGCGAAGGTGACGATGGCCAAGCTGAGGATAACGCTCAGGAAGAGCACCATAGGCCGCCTCCCTCGCCAGGGAGCGACGGTGCGGGCCTTGGGCCTGAGGAAGATCAGGCAGACCGTAATACATGAAGACACTCCCCAGATCCGAGGGATGATAGCCACGGTAGAGCACCTCGTGGACTGGGAGATCGTAGGAGAATAGGGGGGGAGAGGCTCGTGGGAATTCATGAGCTCCGGCCCGCTCCTGGGTCGAGGAGAAAACCGAAAAGATTGGGACAGGGTACGGCATCCGGCAAGGGCAGGACCGCCGGCAAGGGTACCAAGGGTCAGAAAGCCAGAAGCGGCGGAGGGGTTCGTCCCGGTTTCGAGGGCGGGCAGATGCCCCTTACGAGAAGGATCCCCAAGCGGGGTTTCAGTAACGCCAGGTTCAAAAAGACCTTTCAACTGGTGAACGTGGGAAGCATCGACGACCATTTCGAGAATGGCGGCGAGGTGGGCATTCCCGAGATGGTGATGGCCGGGCTCATCCGTAGCGCCAATAAACCGGTGAAGGTGCTGGGTAACGGCGAGGTTTCCAGGACACTGACCGTGAAGGCCAACGCCTTCAGCGCCCAGGCGGTGGCCAAGATAGAGGCTGCAGGCGGGAAGACCGAGGTGATCTAGGTGCTGGACGCATTCAGGGATGCTTTCAGGTTGCCCGACCTCAAGAGGAAGATACTTTTCACCATGGGAGTTCTCTTCCTCTTCCGCCTCGGTACACATATTCCCACGCCGGGCATCGATGCCGGCGCCATGGCCAGCCTCTTCGATCAGGGCGGGGTGCTCGGGTTCCTCGACCTCTTCGCCGGTGGCGCCCTCAGGAGATTCAGCGTTTTCGCGTTGGGGGTGGCACCCTACATCAACGCCAGCATCGTTATGCAACTGCTGGTGGTGGTGTTTCCTGCCCTGGAAAAGATCCAGAAAGAAGGAGAGCAGGGCAGGAAGAAGATCGTCCAGTACACCCGGATCGGCACGGTGTTCTTCGCCACCGTCCAGGCCATAGGCATGACTTTCTGGCTCAGGAACCTGGGCGTTTTCTCAGGGGGGTGGATGGGCTTCCTGGCCGCGGTCTTCACGGTCACGGCTGGCTCCCTGGTCGTCATGTGGCTGGGGGAGGAGATCTCCGACCACGGGATAGGCAACGGCATCTCCCTCCTGATTTTCGCAGGGATCGTGGCCAGGCTGCCGGAGGCCGTGATCAGGACCTGGAATCTTGTAAGGATGGGCGAGATGAACGTCCTTGTCGTGACCCTGGCCCTTGTCCTGATGCTCGTGGTCATCGCTGGTTGCGTTCTTCTCCAGGAGGGACAGAGGAGGCTTCCCGTCCAGTACGCGAAGAGAGTCGTGGGCAACAAGGTCTACGGAGGGCAGAGCACCTTCATACCCCTGAAGGTAAACCAGGCCGGCGTCATACCGATAATATTCGCGTCGTCGGTGCTGCTGTTCCCCTTGACCATCGTCCGTTTCTTTTCGGGGAACGTGTCGATGATGATCCAGCGTTTTCTGTCGCCCGATAGCCTTGTCTACATGACGTTGTACGTGGTTCTTATCATTTTCTTCTCCTACTTCTATACCGCGGTCGTCTTCGATCCCAACGATACGGCCGAGAACATGAAGAAGTACGGGGGCTTTGTCCTGGGTATCAGGCCGGGTAAACCGACGGCCGAGTACATCGAGAAGGTGATGTCGAGGATCACCCTCGGCGGTGCCGTCTTCCTTGCCGCCGTTGCCCTGCTGCCGACCCTGATGACACGCCTCATGGGGATCACCACCTTCTACTTTGGGGGGACCGCCGTCCTGATCGTGGTTGGCGTGGCCCTCGATACGGTCCACCAGGTCGAGGCCCAGCTCCTGATGAGGCATTACGAGGGCATCCTGAAGCGGTCAAAGGGAAAGACCGCCGGGCTCCTCAAGTTCTAAGGGAAATGGCGAGGTCATGAGAGTAATCTTCCTCGGATCGCCCGGCGCGGGAAAGGGGACGCAGGCAGCCGTTCTCAAGGACCGTTATGGTTTCGCCCACCTATCGACGGGCGACATCTTGAGAGAGAATGTCAAGGACGGGACCCCTCTGGGTAAGACCGCCAGGCAGTACATGGACACGGGCAGGCTGGTACCCGACGATGTGATTATCGCCATGATGGAGGAACGTCTCCGGAAACCGGACTGTGGCAGGGGATTCATCCTGGACGGGTTTCCCAGGACGGTCCCCCAGGCCGAGGCCCTGGACCGCCTGCTTGTGAAGATGGGAATCACCCTCGACGGGGTCATACTCTTCGAGATTCCCAGGCAGCTCGTCATCGATCGGCTGACCGGCAGGAGGGTCTGCGGGAGTTGCGGCGAGATCTACAACGTGAATTACAAAAGCCCCAAGATCCCCGGGATCTGTGACCGTTGCGGCGGTGAGTTGTTCCAGAGGGACGACGACAGGGAAGAGGTCGTCGTCAAAAGGCTGGAGGTCTACGAGAAACAGACGGCTCCGCTGATCCGCTACTACGAGGAGAAGGGGCAACTCGTCCGGGTGGACGCCGGCCAGGAAGGCTCCCTTGTCGTCATGGCAATCGAGAAGGCCATGGGGTTATAGGATATGATCACCATAAAGAACGAACAGGAAATTGAAAGCCTGAGGAAGGCCGGGAAGATAGTTGCCGATGTCCTTCACTTGGTGAGGGATATCATCCGGCCCGGATTGGACACTCTCACCCTGGACACCGAGGCCGAAAAGCTGATAATCGCCTCGGGGGCGCATCCGGCCTTCAAGGGATATACTGTCCCCGGCACTCCTGTTCCCTTTCCCGGAACCCTTTGCATATCCATCAACGACGAGGTGGTCCACGGGAAGCCCGACAGGGACAGGATCCTCGAGGAAGGCGATGTGGTCAGCATCGATGTGGGAGCCCGTTTCGAAGGGTTCTACGGAGATGCCGCCTACACCTTCCCGGTCGGGGCGATCTCGTCGGAAAGAGAGGCCCTGCTCAGGGTCACCCGTGAGTGCCTGGAGAGGGCTGTCTCTGTGGCTTGGGATGGCGCCACACTGGGAGATATCGGCCATGCGGTCGAATCCTGGGCCGTCCCCAGGGGTTACGGGGTCGTAAGGGAATACGCCGGCCACGGGATCGGTCGAAAACTTCACGAGGCCCCGCAGATTCCGAATTACGGCACACCCGGCAAGGGCATCACCCTGAAAAAGG
>JAAYIZ010000009.1 GCA_012523215.1 Thermovirga sp. | reverse complement strand
AGGTGATCGCGCCCGGCCGCCAGCCCGCAGAGGTTGGCCGTGGCGGAGCCCCCGACGAAACCGGCGGCGGTGCCTCCGGGAAGGCCGAAGAGGTCCACGAGCCACTCCTCGCAGACTTCCTCGAGGACCGACACGACCGGGGACATCACGTAGAGGGCGGCGTTCTGGTCCCACGCGTCGACGAGCCATTTCGCGGCGAGGGAAGCGGGGACGACTCCCCCGTTGACAAAGCCGAAGTAACGCCCTCCCACCTGGGCGACCGTCGCCGGGGAGCCGAAACGGTGAAGCCTGTCCAGGATCTCGCCCGGATCGCCGGGCTCCTCGGGGAGTTCATGCCGGAATTCCTCCAGCCTTTGGATAGCCTCTTTCCCCGGGAATACGGGGCGGTCGAGGACCCTGTCCAGGTAATCCTGGGCATACCCCCGGCCTTTTTCGAGCAGGATCTTGTCCAGCGCCTGTTCGCGCATCATTTCGGAGATAGGGCCGTCATCTTTTTTCATCATGTTGACCTCCCGTGGATCGATCCCTGGCGGGATTCTTATTCCTCTGATCCGTTTCCACCCAGCTGCGTATCGGCCCTCCTGGACCTAGAAGATCCTCCCGCCGAGGGGGACGGGGACCCGGTCGACCCCCAGGAGGCTGACGCTGTCTCCGCAGCCGGGAACGCCCAGGACGAGGACCTCCGACATGAACCCCGCGATGTTCCTGGGTGGGAAGTTGACCACGCAGACCACGTAGCGGTCCAGCATCTCCTCCATGGTGTAGTCCTTCCTGGCCTGGAGGCTCGAGTTTTTCACACCGATCTCCTCGCCGAAGTCTATCCGGACCTTATAGGAAGGGTTCTTCGCCCTGGGGAATTCCTGGACGTCGATCACCTTCCCGACGCGCATATCGACCTTTTCAAAGTCGTCATAGGTTATCACCGCTACAATTCCCTCCCTTGTGGTGTGAAACGGGCCGTATCTCCCCCATCAGCAAGCCGTAGAAGCGGAAGGCCTCCAGGATCTTGTCCACCTCGCAGTTCTCGTTGACCCCGTGGGCCAGTTTGTATTCGCCCGGCCCGAAGCCGACGGTGGGTATTCCCATTCCGACGGGGGTAACGGCGTTGGTCCCGAAATCCCAGAAGCCGTACTCCCCTGGCTTTCGCCCGAAGACCTTTTCGTAGGCCCTGTCGCAGGCCTTGACCAGTTCATGGTCCTGGTCGATCTTCCAGGCCCGGTGGAGCGGGAAGTAAACCAGTTCGACGCCGGTCCAGCTCTTCCTGCGAAGGACGCCTATCTCCCAGGAGGCCCTCTTGCCGAGAGTGAGGGCATCCATCTCGCGCTTCACGTCCTCCTCGGTCTCCCCGGGGACCAGTCTCCTGTCGAGGTAGATGCTGCACTCGCTGGGGACGGCGTTCAGGGAGGCGCTGACGCAGGAGATGTCGGAGAGGACGATCGTCCCATGGGGTGAGCCCAGGGCGGCCAAGTTATCGTTCAGTTTTTCGACGCGGGTTATTATCTCGGCCATTTCGTAGACGGCGTTGACGCCCTTTTCGGGGGCGGAGCCGTGGGCCGACACGCCATGGGTGCGCAGGAGCACCTGGGCCTTGCCCTTGTGACCCAGGGTGACCAGGTTGTTCGAGGGTTCGCAGATGACGACGAAGTCGGGCCTAAGGCCCTTTTCGGTGAAGAGCATCTTGAGGTTTTCCCCGTCGCAGTACTCCTCGCTGACGGTGGCGGTCACGTAGATGGTCCGGCCGTCCTGGAAGCCCAGGTCCCGGGCGGCGACGGCGGAGTAGAGCGAGGCCGCCAGGGAGGACTTCATATCCACCGAGCCACGGCCGTAGATACGGCCGTCCTTTATATCGGCGCCGAAGGGGGGCGATATCCACTCCTCCTCGTCGTTGACCTCCACGGTGTCCATGTGGGAGTCGAAGAGGACGCACCCGGGACCATCGCCGATGCGGCCCATCACGTTGCCGACGGCATCGATGAAGACCTCATCGTAACCCAGTTCCTCCATCTTCCCCGCCACCAGCCGGGCCACGCCTTCTTCCTCGCCGGAGTAGCTGCGGATCTGCACCAGTTTCCGGGCAAATTCGATCACGGCGTTGTCGTACTTCCGGAATACATCCTCATGCCTTTCATCGAGCATCGTCATCACTCCCCTGCCTTTCGCCGGGCGCCCTCTTCCAAATTATAAACACCCCGATAGCCCGGCAAAGAAGCCGGGTCTACCCATCGCTCCTCCAGGTATTAGAATAGCCGAAAAAGGAACGATCGGAGTGAAGACCATGGAGGCCATACTTGAAAGCATACTCGACGCTATAGGCGACACCAGGATTGTCAACTGCGGAAGACTTGTCCGTCATTGGGATCTCGACGGAGTCATCCTGGCGAAACTGGAGTATCTGAACCCGGGCTTCAGCAAGAAGGACAGGGTGGGGCTGCACATGGTCCTCGAGGCGGAAGAGAAGGGGTGGATAAAGCCGGGGGACACCATCGTGGAACTGACCAGCGGCAACACCGGCACGGGGCTCGCCCTGGCCTGCGGGATAAAGGGCTACCGCTTCGTGGCGGTCATGTCCGAGGGCAACTCCATGGAGAGGGCGAGGATGATGCGCGCCCTGGGGGCGGAAGTGGTGCTGGTGCCGCAGGCGCCGGGCTCGGTCACGGGCCAGGTCTCGGGAAGGGACCTGGAGCTGGTCGACGAGGAGGCCCGGCGGTTGGTCAGGGAGCGCGGCGCCTTCAGGGCCGACCAGTTCGCCATGAGGGGCAACGTCATGGGGGAGAGGGTTTCCGGCGAGGAGATATGGCGCGACACCGGGGGCAAGGTGGACGCCTTCGTCGATATGGCCGGGTCGGGGGGCTCCTTCACGGGGATCTCCAGCGTTCTGAAGGAGCACAACCCAAGGATACGGTGCTACCTCGGCGAACCCGCCGAGGCGGCCTATTTTGGGAACCCGGGAGGCAGCGGCAGCCACAGGATACAGGGGTGCGGCTATTCCAGGGAACTACCATTGCTGGACCGCTCGCTGGTGGACGGCTTCATCTCCGTGACCGACGACGAGGCCGTCTCCGGGGCCAGGGCCCTGGCCCGCTTCGAGGGAATCTTCGGGGGCTTCTCCTCCGGCGCCCATGCCGCCGCGGCCCGCCAGCTACTGGAGGGACCTGAAAAGGGCAAGACGGTGCTCTTCCTGGTCTGCGATTCGGGGCTCAAGTATCTGAGCACGGAGTTGTACTGAGT
>JAAYIZ010000008.1 GCA_012523215.1 Thermovirga sp. | reverse complement strand
GCCCCGAGGGCAATGATGTAAATAGCAGTGCTCAAACCCGCGCCGATGGCCGCTTCGGCAATGGCCACGTCCGGTGCCTGGAGGATAAAGTACTCCAGCGCCAGCAGCAGGCTGAAGACCGCCAACGAGATGACCGATGAAAGAAGGTCCCGGAACCAGACGGCGTAGAAAGCCGCAATGACGATGATGGTCAGGACCGCCATGTGGGCGTAATTATTCATACCGAGACACCGCCTTTTTTCCGATGGTCTTCGGCCAGCCTGTCCACCACGGCATGCTTGGGGAGTACACCACTCCTGTGGGCCGCCCTGGCTATGGCGTGTGCACCGGTGGGGTTCGATATGAGGAGTGCGAGGATAACCAGGACCACGTGGACCGAGAGCGTGGCGAAACGTCCCTCGCCGGTCCGCAGGTACATCTGAATGGCATAGACCACGACGGCCGCCGAGGTGAATATCGAACCGAAGGTGGTGCACTTCGTGGTCCCGTGAAGGCGAGTGTAGACATCGGGGAAGCGATAGAGGGCCACCGTTCCGAGGAAGTTGAACACTACGCCGATGGAAAGAAGGATAAGGGCCGCTTTCTCCAAGGCTAGACACCCCCCTCGACGTGACGGGCGATGAACATGGTGCCCACGAAGGAGAGCGCTGCATAAACGATGGCCACATCGACCATGACCACCGAGTCGTACACGAGCGAAAGGAGAATCATGAGGGCGATAACCATGGTGTTAATGGAGTCGAGGGCCACTACCCTGTCTGGAATGGTAGGGCCGGCGACAAGCCTCCCGACCATCGCGAGCGCGCAGAACCCGGTTATCGCCGCGGCCAACGCGAAGTAAGTGATAATCATCCGGCAACCCTCCTTGCCCACTTCGCAAAGGATCCATAGACGTTCTTCGCTGGTGGGTCCTCGTCGGTCACGTTGATACAGTGAATGTAGAAGACACCCGTCTCTCCCGAATCGTCCACGTCAACTGTGAGCGTGCCTGGCGTTAGCGTGATCGAATTCGCCAGCATCGCCTGGGCCAGGCTCCCCTTCAGTTCAGAGTCGATCTTTACGATGCCGGGGTGGATCTTCCCCGTTATCACCCTGAAAGCGACGTCCAGGTTGGCCTTGGTCATTCCCCAGAGGAAAGGAAATACGAGGAACAAGATAAAAGTGATCCAACGCAGCGGGTTCAACCCCGCCAGGGTCCAGGATCTTCCCGGGCTCCAAGCTCTTGCCAGGCCGGCCATTACGCCGCCTAGGGCCACCGATATTCCCACCTCGATGGGGTCGATGCCTCCACCACTCCACGCCAGCAGCAGGTACACGGCGACGGAGAGGACAAAAATAACCACACGCCTCACCCCCCTATTCCAGATCTTTCAAAATCGCCGAAGCGATACGCAACAGGATAGTCCCCGCTTTGATCACGACCTCCTCCATCTCCCCTCCAGGGTCGAAGAGGGCTACGGGAGAAATCCAATTATGCATTATACATAATAAATAGTCTGTGAGAACCTCCTTGTTTTTTCGCGCTTTCGGAATTAGTCATCGCGTGCTAGTCTTGACCCTAGAAGGAAGAGGCCGGGGACGCACGGATGTCCTGTATTGTAACCCCATACCGGAGGGAATGTGAATGAAAAATTTGTACATAAGGTGCCTGATCGTCATCAGCCTTTTGATTTTCCCGCCGGCCGCAGCCTTCGGGGCTGTCTCCCTCCAGCAATGGAACTCGGGGGAGGTGAGGCTTCTGGCGACCCGGTCGGAAGTGATGAGAAGCCTGGGCACCCCCGACGGGGTCGAAGATTCCGTCGAATGGTACGACATCTCCGGCGAAGAGGGGTTGCTGAGGGGCGCCCTGGACTATCTCGACGGAGAGCGGGTGCAGGCGGTCCACCTGGCTTTCAGGAAGGACTCGGTGGACCTTGAGACCCTGTCGAACATCATTAGAAACGCCTTCCCGGGTGTATTCGAGGTCCACCGTGACGGGCACATGGTGATTTTCCTGGGGAAAGCCGCCGACGGAGAAGAGTTGCTCTATTTCTTGGCCCTGGCCGGGGATCCCCTGGAGGACAGAGGGCCCGAACTTATCACCATGACAGAAGCGGCGAACCGGCATTACCAGGAAGAAGAAGCCCCGGAGTAGCCCGAAGGTCTTGTAAATATATTCCGGATAATGTATTCTTATAGTAATCTTTTTCAGGAGT
>JAAYIZ010000007.1 GCA_012523215.1 Thermovirga sp. | reverse complement strand
GGGCACGAAGCCATGCTCAAAGGCCTCGCAGGATGGATGGATATCCAGCCGGCCGAAGGCCTCTTTGACCTTGATTCCCCCGTCGAAGCAGGACGCGAGCGGCCGGACTTCGAATCCGTCGCGCGGGACCACCCCTCTGTCCTCAAGGCAAGGTGGGCCGCTCGGAGGGCGGAGAGCTTCCTGAAGGTCGCCAGTATGGCATCCCTCCCCACCCTGGGGTTGTCCGCGACGATGACTCTCGTCACCGACGGAGCCGCGTCGTTGCAGTATAACCAGGATGAATGGTGGTGGAAGGCTACCCTCACTATACCCGTTGTGGACGGCGGGTACGCCCGTTGGACCACCGAGAGAGCGAAGGCCGGCCTCGCCTCGGCCGAAGCTGCCGTGGGGTCAGCCACTGTCGAGACAATGAAGAATCTCCTGACAGCCTGGGAGGATTACACCGCAGCCCTGAAGGGTTATGATGCCGAGAGATCCAGGTTCGATACGGTGTCCAAGGAAAGGGAGATCGTCCTTTTTCGTTACAGGGAAGGCCTGGCGAACCAGATTGAGGTCCTAGATGCCCAAACCCGTTTCGCCAGTTCCCAGGCCAGCCTGATTGACGCGAGACGGGGACTCCTTGTCGCGGGAGCGGCCCTTGCTTCCGCCGAGGGAAAGCTGCCGATGGAGGAATAAATAGAAGTGGACAAGAAAAAGCGTTCTTACCGATGGATCTGGTGGCTACTCCTGATATTGCTTGTCGTCCTCGGCGCTTGGAGGATATTCCTGAGACCTGTTTCCCAACCCCCGGTGAGCGTCGCGGAGATACGCTCCCGGGAGGGCGTTCCGGTGACGGTGCATGAGGTGGTCCCTTCCCGCTGGGAACATTGGGTCACCTTCTTCGGAAAGACCCAAGCGGCTTCGGAGGCCAAGGTAGCTGCCGAGCGCCAGGAATATGTCTCCTCTGTGGCTGTTGACGTAGGGGATTCGGTGAGAAGGGGACAGGTCCTGGCGACGCTCGATGTGAGGGTCGTGCGGCAGAGATTGGCGGCACAGAAAGCAACCTTGGCCGAAAAGCAGGGCAGGTACAAGCGACTTTTGGCCCTGCAATCAGCCGGGGGCGCCAGCGCGCAGGAGGTGGAAGCGGCCCTTTCCGATGCCGAATCCGCCCTCGCGGCCTTGACGGACGCGCAGACATCCCTGTCGAGAATGACGATCACCGCTCCCCTGGACGGAGTCGTGACGGGACGTTTCGTCGAGACGGGCGACCTGGTCTCGGCGGGGCGAACGCTCTTTACCGTATCGGACCTGGACGCGATAGAAGCCGTCCTGGACGTCTCCCCAAAAGATGTCTTCAAAATGGTCAGGGGTATGCTCGCCAGGGTAAAGACCCCGAATGGTTGGGTTAAAGCATCGATCAAGAGGATCGATCCCGCAGCGGACCCATCGACGGGGCTTTTTTCTGTGGTCCTTTCAGTTCCTTCTGGTTCCGGGCTGAGCCCGGGTCAGGCTCTGGATGCACAAGTCCAGGACGAGGACATAGCCGATGCCGTCGTAATACCCTATGAGGCCCTGAAGCAGATCGGCGGAGAAAGAACCGTCGTCTACGTCGTCACCGAGGGAGTGGCCGAGGAAAGGGATGTAATCACCGGCGGAACCTATGGTGGCGCTGTCAGGGTCCTTTCGGGGGTGGAACCCGGCGAGAAGGTCGTTGTGAAGGGCTCCGACAGGATGTTCCCCAACGCCAGGGTCTGGGTGCAGGAGGAAAAGTAATGAACCTCATTGGAAACTCGGTCAGAAGGCCGGTCCTGACGACGGTCATTATGACTATTTTGGTCCTTCTCGGTTTTTACTCCTTCCATGAACTTGGCATGGCTCTCCTGCCCAAGATGGATATCCCGGTCGTGCTGGTGCGGGTGTCTTACAAGGGCGCGGGACCGCTGGAGATAGAGAGGCTTATCGTACAACCCGTGGAAGACGCCATAGCTTCCGTCGAGGGGGTCAAGGAAATTAACGGTTACGCCCTTGAGGGCACCGGGTTCGTCGTGGCCATCCTGGAGTACGAGGTCGACGTCACGCAGGCGACTCTCGACATCTCGACTAGGGTGAAGGCCATCACTTCTGACCTTCCCGACGAGGCCGACGAACCCGTGGTGGACAAGATGGACATCAATGCCCAGCCCTTTATGATGGTGGTGGCTAAGACGGGTCTCCCATCCTACCAGGCCAGGGACATAGTGGAAGACCAGGTCGCCAAAAGGCTGACCCAAATCATCGGTATGGCCAGCGTGGATATCAGCGGCGGTAGGGTGAGGGAGATACACCTTGACGCCGACCCTCCAAGCCTCATTGCCCACAACCTGAGCCTCAAGAGGCTGGCGTCGCTGGTCCAGGCCTCGAACTTCAACTCCCCCTCCGGGAACATCACCCTCGGGGGGAAAGAGACCTCTGTCCGCATTGTCGGTGAGCCCGGCCAGTCGAGCCAGTTCGGGGAACTAGGTATCCCCGTGGGCGACGGTAGGGTGGCCAGGCTCGGAAACGTGGTGACCGTCGTCGACGCCCTGGCGGATGAGAGGAACCGTGCGAGGTTCGATGGGAGGGACTCCATACTCCTGGAGCTAATCGCCAGGCCAAATGCAAATATCGTCAGGGTATCCAATGATGTCAGGGAGGAATTGGGCAAGATAGCCCCCACCCTTGGGAAAAGCATAGAATTGGAAGTGGTCTACGACTCCAGCGAATTCGTGGAGAAGTCCATCAGGAACGTCATCAGGGACATGATCATCGGGACACTCCTTACAGCCTTCTTCCTGTACCTCTTCCTGAGGCAGTTCGGCTCGACCCTGGCGGTGGCTGTCGCCATGCCCACATCGATAATCGCCACCTTCATCCCCATGTACTTTTTCCATTACACATTGAACGTGATGAGCACCATGGGCCTGGCGATCTCCGTAGGAGTCCTGGTCAACAACGCCATCCTCGTCCTCGAGAACATCTACCGATACAGAGAACTTGGCATGGATCCCCTCACCGCCGCCGAAGAGGGTACCAGGGAAATATCCCTAGCGGTTCTTTCGACCACGGCGACCAACCTTGGCGTCTTCATCCCGATTGCGTTCATGGGGGGGATCGTGGGGCAGTTTTTCAACCAGTTCGCCTTGACGGTGGTCTTCTCAACTCTATTTTCCCTCTGGGGGGCCTTCACGGTGACACCGATGGCCGCCGCCAGGCTGGGAGGCTCGGTGCACGTTTCCTCCTTTGCCAAAAAGACCACCGCCTGGTGGCACTGGTTTTACCGTGAGCTCGAGGTCTTCCAGGAGGTGTACGTCGGAAGGGCAATGAAACACCCCTGGTTGACCATAGGTTTTTTCTGCCTGCTCTTCGCCGGTTCGCTCCTATTGATACCAAGGGTAGGCTTCGAACTTTTCCCAAAGGTTG
Organism: Thermovirga sp.; assembly: GCA_012523215.1. Classification (NCBI taxonomy): domain Bacteria; kingdom Thermotogati; phylum Synergistota; class Synergistia; order Synergistales; family Thermovirgaceae; genus Thermovirga; species Thermovirga sp. The sequence continues at coordinate 28,580 of JAAYIZ010000007.1, read as the reverse complement.
ACGAGGGGGTAATCAGGATCAACCTGGAACTCTCAAGTACGGCCTCGCTGGAAGCCACCGATGAACAGATTAAAAAAGTGGAGGCCTATCTGCGCGAGCAGCCCTACGTGAAATCCATGAGCTCCACCGTGGGGGGCAGAAGGCTTTCCAGTGTCAACAGCGGGATTATAAGAGTCTACCTGATCGATGAAGTCAAAAGAAAGAGTGCTTTTGTCATCGCATCGGACCTGAGGAAGGAATTTGCGGGTCTTCCCGACGCGAACGTGACGATCAACGCGGCTTCCGGCCAGGGTGGAGGAAGCAGGAAACCCGTCCAGATAACCATAAGCGGGCCCGACCTCGATGTCCTCAATAGTATAGCCGGGGAACTCATAGAAAAGATTCGCGACATTCCCGGCCTGGCCGATCTGGATACAGACTGGAAAGTCGGAAGGTTCGACCTGAACCTCACCCCCGACAACCTTAAACTGACATCCATGGGAGTGACCCTCTCCGATGTATCCGACGAACTGAGGGGTTACGTGAGCGGAATAAAGGCCGGGGTCTACCGCGAACAGGGCAATGAATACGACATCTTGGTCAAACTGGCTTCCCGATGGGTCGACTCGCCCGAAAACGTCCCACTGCTCCCCATGTGGACCCCCTTCGGTTTCGTCCCGGTCAACGAGTTGGCCACCGTCACCTATGAGCCTTCTCCGACGGCAATCTACAGGCTTGACCGGCAGCGCAAGATAAGCGTCCAGGCCGAAGTCGCCGGACGTACGGTCGGGGAGGTTTTCCGTGATATCACGCCCAGAATGGACGAGATCCAGCTGCCGACGGGTTACAGATTTATAATCGGGGGGGAGATACAGAACATCCAAGAGAACTTCCGGAGAATGCTCATATCCTTCGTCATGGCCGCAGTGCTGACATTCCTGATGATAGCAGGCATACTGGAATCGTACCTGTTCTCCCTGGCGATCATGCTGACGATCCCCCTGTCGGTGATCGGCGTTATCCCGACGCTCCTGCTGACGGGGACGTCCCTTTCCATCTACGGGCTTCTCGGCCTGGTGATGATAGTGGGACTGGTGGTCAACAACGCCATAGTCATCGTCGACTACGCCGAGGTGGTCCGCAAGAAGGGGCACGAACCGACCGGGGCCATGGTCGAAGCGTGCAGGGTCCGCTTTAGGCCCATAATCATGGCCGATATCACGACCCTGATCGCCATGCTTCCCCTCGCCCTGGGCCTCGGCGAAGGAGGGCAGTACAGGGCCCCGCTGGCCATCGTGCTGATTGGAGGCCTGCTCGCGGGAGGGACCATGGCCCTATTCCTTATACCTCCTGTCTACAAGATCATCTGGGACATCAAGAACCGATTCCAGAGGAGGCATGAAAATGCGTAGAGTTTTGTCCTTCTGGTTCTCCCTACTCGTAGCGGTGGGCGTCATTGCTGGAACGGTCTACTTCTTCGGCAGGGTTCACGTGCCTGAAAAAGCCTTTGAAACAGCGGCAGCCATACCATCCATAGATAGTGATTCCCCTCGGTTTTTCCTTGAAACCCTATCGGGGCAGGTGGAACCGGGTTACTCCGAGTTAGCGCTTGAGAAGATCGATGACCGGGTCCGTTCCGTAATTTCGGCTCTTGCTGACCTGTCGCCCCTGGTCAACATGGCTGACAGGTCCTCGGTCCTCGGTGCATGGGAAGCCAACGAACCCATTTTCTACGGGGCTTTCCTTTTGCAGGCCTCGGATATGAAGGCCCTTAAAGAGGGCAGGGTACCCCCGACCTGGCTTGAGCAGTCTTCCGGCCTGGCCATGGGTCCCTCCGACCGGGAAGACATCCTCCGCCTGACTTTGGCGAAGGGTGAAATAACCCTTTACCTGCGCGCCGACAGGGAGTATCTTTTGGTCTCCCATTCCTTTGAAGGACTGGGGAAAATGGAAAAAGCCCTTGACGGGTCGATTGAAAGGTTCCGTTTATCCTTCACCGTGGAACCAAGCTGGCCCTTTCATCTTTCCATCTTCGACGGAAAACTGATCGCCCAAGCCGCTTCCTTGAGGGGTTTAAAGGTCCCGGACCGGCCCCTGGCACTTGAACTGGCCTGGAATAGCGGGCCGGAGAGCGGTGAATTGGCCTGGAAGATCGCGGATCTTGAGGAATGGCTTCCAACGGAGGTCCGCGACAAAATGGCGCCCATGGCCTGGGATGGCCCAGCCTTTTTACCGGAACCCCTTATTGCCGCTCTTGGCGTTTCGGTGCCCAAGGGGCTGGAGGGACTGATAGAAAAAGATCTGCCGCTTCTGGACTGGATGGAGGAGGCGGGTTTTGACCGGGCTGCCCTTGCCGAATTGGCCGAAGGGCCTCTTTTGACTGTCATTGGCGGCCAGAGCAGGTTCCTCCTCTTCAACCTTCCTGGATTTATCGTTCAACTCCCCTCGAGGGGTCCCGAAGGAGTCCGTTGGATCCAGGAATTGTGGAATAATAACTGGGCCCGGTTCACTTTCTCCCCCCAGCCAGTCAGGGGTTTTAAAGCGGGGGGCAAGGTCACGTTGCCCTTTACCATGGCGGCTGCTGCGAATGAGGATTTGGCCTTCGTGGGTTTGATCAACGGAGCTTCCCTGGGGGAGTTGGCCCCTGTCGACCGGGTAATTCCCCTGGGCGGCGAAGAAGCCATTCTCTGGCTTTACGCCGACCTGCCCAAGGTCGCTGAAGCCCTGGAAAATCTTTCCAGGATGACAGAACTGGTCGAACGTTTCGGGGTGGAAGAAGCGCCTGACCCAGAAGATCTGGCCCGGCTCGCCGGTCAACTTCGGTCCCTTGGACAGGTGACCCTGGTGATCCATGACCTGGGTTCCGGAAGGGGAAACTGGAAGACGGCGGCCCCCACCGCCGAGTGAGGCCGGGAAAAACAATATCGAAGGGTCCAGACCAAGGAGGGGTAGCTATGCAGGGGAATCCCCTGGCCATAATGATGGAGCGTGGTTGCGTTGAGTGGTGCAGCCACCCGGAGGAACTTTCAGCCCTTTTCAACAGCGGGATGGTCACCGGCTACATTGGATTCGACCCGACGGCGGACAGCCTTCATGTCGGTCACCTGATCCCGATGATGGGTTTGGCCTGGATGCAACGATCCGGTCACAAACCCATCGCCATCGCCGGCATGGGAACGGGCCTTATAGGGGATCCCTCGGGCAAGAGCAAGGAAAGGAACCTTCTCACGCTGGAACAGGTCGAGAAGAACCTGGTGACAGTCAAGGAGCAGTTGGGACAGTACCTGGATTTTAACTGTGGGGCAAATTCCGCGCTGATAGTGAACAACCATGACTGGCTGGGAGAGCTCTCCCTTCTTGGTTTCCTGAGGGATACCGGCAAGCACTTCACCGTGAATTACATGATAGGCCGTGAATATGTGAAAAGTCGCCTCGATGACCCGGAAAAGTCCATTTCCTTCACCGAGTTCTCCTACATGTTGCTCCAGGCCTTCGATTTCTGCCATCTTTACGAGAACTTCGACTGTAAACTACAGATGGGTGGCAACGACCAGCAGGGGAACATCATCGCCGGGATTGACCTGATCAGGAAAAAAGTCGGGGGACAGGCCTACGGCATCACTTACCCGCTCCTTTTAAATTCCTCCGGCGGAAAGTTTGGCAAGACCGAGGGCGGGACCGTATGGCTTTCTCCGGAAAGGACATCCCCCTACCGTTTCTACCAGTTTTGGATCAACACCGACGACAGGGACGTGGAGGAGCTGCTCAAACTCTTTACCTTCCTGCCTCTTGAGGAGATAGAAGGCGTGATGGCTTCCCACAAGGACAAGCCCGAGAGGAGAGAAGCCCAGAAGAGACTGGCCAAGGAGGTAACCGCCAGACTTCACGGAGAGGAAGCTTTCAGGTCGGCCGAACGGGCCAGCACTATTCTTTTCGGGGAAAGTTTTGAACCGGCTGATCTTACCCAGGAAATGATCAAGATCCTCATGTCGGAGGTACCGGGGGGAGAATTCCCCGGTGGGACCGCGCGATCGCCGGTGGATATACTGGCCGCCTCCGGAGCCTGCCAAAGCAAGAGCGAAGCCGGGAGGCTCATCCGGGGGGGCGGAGTCTATCTCAACGGGATTCGACTAGGCCCCTCCGACGAGGTGACGTCGCAGGATCTGATCGAGGGGAAGCACCTATTTTTCCGGCTTGGTAAGAAGCGCTTTTTTGTCGCCAGCAAGGGATAAAGCTGGAAGGATGTCCCTGCAGTCAGGAACCCTCGAAGCCATAAGAAGTTGGGTCCGTCCCGGCTGGAGGGCAAACCTGCTCACGGGGGTGCTTCGAGGCGTCCTTTGGGTGATTGCGCCCCGCGGAAAGGTCGCCCTCCAGAACATGGAGATCGCCTTCCCGGGATCCACTCCCTCCTGGAGAAGGAAAAATCTTTCAAGGGTGTACCGTCATTTCGCGGCCTCCTTGGCTGAATACCTGGTTGTCCAGAACAACCCGGCCCAGGTCGACGACTGGTTCGTCGCCTCGAGCGGCCTTGAATGGTTACAAAATCAGGCGGCCAGCGGGAAAGGTGCTGTAATACTCATGGCCCACTTCGGCAGCTGGGAACTCATGGCTGCGTGGCTGTGCAGTCGGGGTTTCCCTCTCTACGGGGTAATACAGGAACCTGATGATGGGGACCTGGCAAAATTGATAGAAAAGTACCGCAGGAACATTGGCGGAAAGCCTATACCCAAACGATCCATGCTCACGGAACCTATAAAGCGTCTTCGCGAAGGGGCGATGGTGGTCCTTGCCGGAGATCAGAATTGGGCGGGGAAGGGAGCCCTACGCCTCCCTTTTTTCGGCAAGGAATGCGGTACAGCGGGCGGGCCGGCAGCTTTTTCGATTATGGCGGAAGTGCCCCTGGTCCCCGTCGCGGCTACCCGGCTCGGATCCTTCAAGTACAGGATCGATATCGGTCCCCCCATCGAACAGCCGCTGGAGGGAAGCCGCGAAGCGAGGATAGCGGTCATGACCAGGGAAGCGAATAGCTGGATTGAAGAATTGATAAGGAAGGCGCCGGAGCAGTGGCTATGGATGCACCGGCGCTGGCGTGACTGATTGGCGCGGAATGAATCTTACCTGTCCCTCTCTGAAGAGAGTATACCGCCGACAGCGAAATCTTCGTGGGACATTTCCGAAAGGATTATCCGGACCTGTTCCGGTTTTACCCCTAGGGCTGAACATATTGAGCTCGTCATCTCGGCAACCAGTTTCTTTTTCTGTTCACCCGATCTACCCTTCAGCAGGTGAACCTGGACTATCGGCATTTTTGTTCCCCCCTTTTTTTGTTTTATCCCCATTTCACTTTCCGATACAGAAGTTTGAAAAGATCCTGTCCAGGAGATCCTCCTCGGCGGTTAAGCCCAAAATCCTTGAGAGGCATTCCCGGGAACCAGCCAGCAGGTCCAGGATTGCGTCAAGGCCGATGTCCGAGGTGAACGCTTCCGCTGCTTCCTCCACGAGTTGCAGGGCATCCCTCAGTTCCTCCACCTGCCGTTCCGTGGTGTTGATGTCTTCATCCAAGGTTGTGCTTCCCGAGACAGAGAGGACGATGAGGTCTTTGAGTTCATCCAGTCCATGTCCCATGGTCGCTGATATCACCCTGACCTCGTGCCCGGGGAGTAGTTCCTTTACCTCTTCCATATCGACAGCCAGGGGCAGGTCCGATTTGTTTACGGCGATGACGCAGTGGCTTCCCTGGAGGGAGGCTGCTATTCTCCTGTCGTCGGCGGTGACGGGTTCACTACCATCGATCACCCAAATTCTGATATCGGCTTTCCTCATGGCATCCAGGGAACGCCTGACTCCTTCCTCCTCGGCCGGATCCCTTGGGGCCCTTATTCCCGCGGTATCCGTAAGTCTGAGGGGTACACCCTTGTGGGAGATCACCTCTTCGATCAGGTCCCTGGTCGTACCAGGCATGGAAGTGACGATCGATCGCGACTCTTTGAGAAAGGCGTTCATGAGGGATGATTTGCCCACATTGGGCCGGCCGGAGATCGCGACCCCGATCCCTTCCCTTAAAAAACGGCCCGCCCGGGCCGCCGACAGGAGATCTCTCATTCGCTGTGCCACTCCTGAAAGTCGATGCAGGTAGTCCCGGGTCCTAACTTGGGGGATGTCTTCATCAGGGTAGTCCATGCCGGCTTCGGCCACGGCGGATAGATCGGCCAGTTCCTCCAGGATACTCCTGAGCCGCTCGGAAAGAAGGCCCTGGAGGCATTTGGCCGCAGCTTTCAGGGCTCCGTCGGAGCGGGACCTTATCACTCCAAGTACCGATTCTGCCTCGGCGAGATCAATTCTTCCGTTCAAAAAGGCCAGCCTGGTGAACTCCCCCGGACGGGCCATCCGGGCGCCCCTGCCAAGACAGAGTTCCAGGCACTCTCTCGCGGCCATCGTTCCGCCATGACAATGAATTTCCGCCGCTTCCTCACCAGTGTAGCTGTAAGGTTCCCTGAACCAGACGGCCAGCACCTCGTCGACGGGGTTTCCTTCGATATCATAAATGAAACCATGTTTCATAAAACGAGGCGAAGAGGGACTCAGCCCCTCCCCGCCCCTGAAAATTGAATCAACGAGGTCCCTGGATCCGCTACCCGAAAGGCGCACTATGGCAATGCCGGATTCGCCCCAGGCGGTGGATATGGCGGCGATGATGTCCTTCCGGAAAGGACGGGGTCCCCTGCTCATCCTTACGTTATCCTCAGAGCATTTCCCTCATGGCTTCCCCGAGGCGTTTGACCCCTTTTTCTATGTCATCAGGCGTTGAGTAGGTGTAATTTATCCTCGCGTTATGCTCCCCACCGCCGTTGGCGAAGAAGGGCGCGCCTATCACGAAGGCAACTTTCTTCTCGATAGCCTTTTTGAAAAGTACCTCGGCGTCGATGTTCGGCATGTCGATCCAGTAGAAGAAACCGCCCTCCGGCTTGACCCAGGAGACCTCATCGAGAGGCAGGTACTTCTCGAAACTGTCCTCCATGGCATCCCTCTTGATCCTGTAGTCGGCGATTATCTTTGGGAGATGTCCGTCCAGGTAGCCCTTCTTACAATACTCGTAGATCAACGCTTGGGAAATGGGGCTCGAGCAGAGGTCCGTGGCCTGTTTGAAGACGGTCAGTTTCCGGATAATATCGCTGCTCCCGGAGCACCATCCGATCCTCGTCCCGGGGGCCAGGATCTTCGAGAAGGAGCCGGCGTAGATCACGCCACCTTCCGGGTCAAGGGAGAATAGGGAAGGAAGGTGGTCGCCGTCAAAACGAACATAACCGTAGGGGTCGTCCTCGAAGATGGGGATCCCGTACTTGTTTGAGATCTCCACCAGTTTTTTTCTTCTCTCAAGGGACAGGGTACATCCCGCGGGGTTTTGAAAGTTGACGATCGTATAGATGAACTTGATCTTCTTGCCCTTGGAACGGGCCTTCTCAATCTTCTCGGGAAGCATTTCTACGACCATACCCTCGGCGTCGGTGGGGATGCCGATGAACCGGGAGCCGTGGTTGTGAAATGCCGTGAGGGCCGCCAGGTAGGAAGGATCCTCGGTGATGATATAATCCCCGGGGTCGATCATGGCCCAACCCATCAGGTCAAGCACCTGCTGTGAACCCGAAGTCAGGAGCATTTCGTCCGTGGAGACCCTCCTGCCCATCCTTGGGGCCGTCCACTCCGAGAGGAATTCCTTCAGCGGGGTGAAACCCTCGGTAGTACCGTACTGGAGGAGGCTTGGGCCGTCCCGCAGGAAAACCTCGGTTCCCTCGTGGAACTCCTTCACCGGGAAGACATCGGGCGCGGGCATTCCGCCTGCGAAGGATATCATGCCCGGCTGACGGACTATACTCAACATCTCCCGTATCGGTGAGGGACGAACGTTGAGTGCCTTGTTGCTGAAATTTGATTCCCAGACCTTGTCCAATTCGATCTCCTCCAATAACGATCAGATGTCTCCGCTCTTCTCTTGGGTCGGTTCTCGCTCGAACTCGCGGATGGCTTCACCGAGGTATCGCACACCCAGGTCGGTCATTTCGGTGGAGGCGAAGGTAAAGCACATCCTGATATTGTTGAGGCCGCCGGTCCCGGTGGGGTAAAAGGCATTTCCCGGGACGAAGGCGACTTTCTTCTCCAGGGCCATTTCCAGGAGTTGCTCGACGGGTATCCCCGGAACATTCAGCCAGTAAAAGAAGCCTCCCTTGGGTTTTTGCCAGGACACCCTGTCGAGGGGCATATACTTCCTGAGGGCGGTCTCCATGCCGTCCCTCTTTTTCCTGTAATGATCGATTATGTTGGGGAGGAACGCGTCGAGGTAGCCCAACCGGCAGTACTCCCATACCAGGGCCTGGGCCACGACGCTTGTGCAGGTATCGGTATTCTCCTTTAACACGGTCATTTTCCCGATGATCTCGCTCCTTCCTGCGCACCAGGCTACGCGGGTGCCGGGGGCCAGGATCTTGGAGAAGGTCGAAGAGAATATCACGAGGCCGTCGTCGTCCATTGAGGAAAGGGAGGGGATATCCTCGCCCTCGAAGCGGACCCAGCCGTAGGGGTCGTCCTCGAGGATCATGATGCCGTAGGTCCTGGCTATCTCGAGGAGCCTGATCCTTCTCTGAAGCGAGAGATCGCAGCCCAGGGGGTTATGGAAGTTGACGATGGTGTAGATGAATTTGACGCGGCCCCCGGCGGCCCGAGTCTTTTCGATCAACTCCGGGAGCAGTTCCACCTTCATTCCATCGCTGTCGCAGGGCACGGTCAGGAACCGGGCTCCATGGTTGAACATGGTGCCCGTCGCGCCCTGGAAGGTGGGTTCCTCGCAGATCACCCAGTCCCCCCTGTCCAGCAAGGCCCAGCATAGGAGGTCGATCACCTGGGCAGAACCCGCGGTAATCAGCAATTCATCGGTCAGCGGTTTCCGTCCCATTCGTGGGGCAGTCCATTCAGCCAGAAAATCCTTGAGCGGGGGGTACCCCCCGGCAGCACCGTACTGCAGTATATCCCTGCCCTCCCTCGAGATGACGGAAGCGGCTTTTTGTAGTTGCTCAATGGGGAATATATCGGGGTCCGGCATACCCACCGCGAAAGAAATCATCCCCGGTTTTTTGCCGAGGTCCAGCAGCTCCAGGAGGGGGGAAGGCTCAATATTCTTCGCTGCGGTGCTGAAAAGGCCGTTGAGAAGATTCTGCATTTTATTCGCGCCTCCGTCCAGGCAAGGAAAATTATCCTGCTATACAAATTCTGTCGCTATTGTATATCATTATTCCCGGATCATCAGTTTCCCCCTGCTTATCCTTTCAGTGGTTTCCCTGATATGGGCCAGGCGTCGTTCGGTTGGGGGATGAGAATTGAAACCGCTCGGCGTTGTCTTGAATCCAGCCTTCGCCATACCTTGAAGGGCTTCGAAAAGACCCCAGGGGTTGTAACCAGCCTTCGCCGCCAGTGCCACCCCGTAATCATCGGCCGCGATTTCCTGTTCCCTGCTGAAACCAGCCTCGGCGAGTACCACCCCGGTGCCGATCACATCGAAGCCGCCGAGTTTTTTATCACCCAAAGCCTTGGAAAGCAGCATCCAGAGGAGATTTCTTTTCATGGTATCGTCATAGTGGCCCAGTTTAATGTGGCCTATCTCGTGGGCCAGGACCCCGGCTAACTCGTCGGTGGACCGGAGTGTCTCTAGGAGTCCCGTCGTCGCATGAACAGAATATTTATCCCTTGTGAAGGAAACCCATGCGTTGGGTTCCTCCCTGTCCTCGATGTTCACCGGGCCGGCATCCGCGAGGGACGCCGTGGAGGTCAGTTCACGCCAGACCCTCTCCACGGACTCTGGATCAAGGGCCGCCTCGCCCGGAATGACGGAAGCGGCGAGAAACAAAAGGACAACGATCGCGCCCGTGTACTTCCTGATCATCGTGCTCACCCCCCCCTTCGAGCGGACCGCCAGTATGGTGAGGCAAAAGGGCGGAGAAAAGAAAGAGCCTAATAGCTTATTATATTATTCGGGCAAGGTCGGCGAAAAGGCAAGGAGAACCTCGTGTACATGACGAGGTTTCAACAGGGGGGAGGAATAAATTTGCGGGACAGGCTCGAGGTCTTGAAAGATTTGTCGGTGGAGAATCGGACAAAAATGGTACTGCTCGTAATGGATGGACTGGGGGGACTGCCGGGGGTCGGGGGACAAACGGAACTCGAGGCCGCTGCCACACCCAACCTGGATGCCTTGGCTTCCCGTTCGGAGACGGGACTCCTCGAGATGGTTGACAGGGGGATCACTCCGGGAAGCGGTCCCGGCCACCTTGGCCTTTTCGGTTACGATCCGTTGAGGTTCCAGATCGGCAGGGGGATACTGGAGGCCCTGGGCGTGGGGGCCGAAGTCAGCGCCGGAGAGATATGCGCCAGGGGAAACCTGTGCACCTGGGGTGAAGGCGACCTCGTCATTGACCGAAGGGCCGGCCGGATCGATACGATCTCGAGCGCCAGGATCATCGGGAAACTGGCAGAGAAAATCAGGGAGATCGACGGATTCGGGGTCAGGTTTTACCCCGGCATCGAGCACCGTTTTGCCGTGGTCTTTTCGGGAGAGGGTCTTTGCGACAAAGTATCCGACGCTGATCCCCAGATCGAAGGTCAGCCCATGGTTTGGAGTGAACCGTTGGAACGCTCTGCGGAAAGGACGGCCCGCCTGGTAAACAACCTCATCCGAAAGGTCAGGGATGTACTTTTCGACGAGCCAAAAGCCAATGGCTGCCTTCTGAGAGGCCTATCGAGCGCGCTCGATATCCCCCTTATGCCGGATCTTTACCGATTCCGACCTGCTGCGGTCGCTACCTACCCCATGTACAAGGGACTCGCGAGAATCGTGGGAATGGAAATCCTGCCGGCGGGAAAGACCGTGGAAAGCCTTTTTCAGACTTTAGTGACGAACTGGACGGCTTTCGATTTTTTTTACGTTCATGTAAAATACGCCGACAGCCGCGGCGAGGACGGAGATTTCGACGCCAAATGTGAGGTCATAGAAAAAGTCGATAATCTTTTGCCCCAGATCATCGAATTGGCTCCTGACGTTCTCGTTGTGACCGGCGACCACAGCACACCGAGCGTCATGGCGTCCCACTCCTGGCATCCGTCGCCCATCCTGCTGGCGAGCAACTATGTAAGACCCGACGGGTCCGCCTCTTTCGGTGAGAGGAGCTGCGCGAGGGGAAGCCTTGGGGTCATACCAGCCCACAAACTCATGGGGCTGATGCTGGCCCATGCCCGGAGGCTTTCAAAATATGGCGCCTGATTTCCTGAGGCTAAGGTTGCCCGTAGGGGCGTCGTCGCCTCGGCGGCGGCGCAAGTGAAGACTTCGAACGGAGGGATCTTCTTGTCCGATATGATGAACTCGACCACATCCCAGCTGAAGGTACTTGCTGCCGGCGATCGTTTCAAGGTCCTCGGCGTGCTTCAACAGATCAAACCGAGATTTGACAAGAATAAAAGACCCTTCTGGGAAGTAGTCCTGGTGGATTCTGAGGGGACCATCGAAGCGAAAGTATGGTCCGATGGAAAATGGTGGGATGCCAGGTCGGGAGAAAGGTCACCGGTGGAACCGGGCTCACCGGAGATGCCCGGTGTTTTTCTCAACGCGTCCATCGGGGCCGTTGGCACCGTGTCGGAATTCAGGGGGAAGCAGCAATACCAGTTTTCGGAGTTATTCCTTCTTGACCCTGAAAAATTCCCCCTCAGCGGTTTCATCCAGTCGTCGCCGATTCCAGTTGAGCAATTGGAGGGCGAGTTCAGGGTGCTGGTCGGAAGCTGCCGCCCCGTGATAAGGGATTTCTTGGAAAGCGTCTTCAAGGGAGACCTATGGAGGAGGTTTCGGGAAGCCCCGGCGGCCGTAACCCTGCATCACGCCTATGTCCACGGGCTCCTCGAGCACACCCTTGCCGTGACGAGAGGCGCCCGTGCGCTTGCCCAATCCTATATCGCTTCCGGTGTAGAGATGGACCTGGACGTCGTGACCGCCGGGGGGCTTTTGCACGATATCGGAAAGATAGATTCCTATAAGCTGGACCCCTTTCCTTCGATGACCGTCCCCGGTACGGTCATCGACCATATCGCCCTGGGTTTCAACCGGTTTTCACTTCTGGCCAGGGAGTACGGCCTCGACGAGGCGCTCGTGACCACTATCGGGCATATCCTGGTGAGCCATCACGGTCGCAAGGAGTACGGTTCACCGGTGCTTCCCGCCACCCCCGAGGCCTTGGTCGTATCATCGGCGGATGAACTCGACTTTCTCATGTACTGTTGGGGATCCTTCCCGGAGAGCGGCAACAGGGAGGCCTCCATCTCGGACTTCCTCCCACCCGCCGGCCGGAGGTTTTGGAGGCCCGACACACGGAACGTAGAGGAGTGACCGCGATGGGACAGGTTTTCAAAGTCTCAGGGCATGACGATGGAAGAAGGTTGGACAAGATAATTAGAAAAAAATGGCCTGATTTGCCCCTGGCCGCCATGATGCGCGCTTTCCGGAAGGGATTGGTCAGGGTTGACGGCCGTCGGGTGGAATGCTCATCCAGGGTTGTCGAGGGAAACTCCGTAACGGTACCCTGGGATGACGCCGTGGTCGAGACCCCAAAACCTTTCCTTTCAAGGCTCCGAGGCTCCAGCTCGACGATCGATATCATCTATGCCGATAACGATATCTGTATTGTGAATAAACCTTGGAACCTGCTTTCTCAGCCGGATCTCAAGGGTGGAGAAAGCGTTATCTCCAGGGTCATGACGACTCTTGGCTGGAAGGACACCTCTTTCTTCCCCACCCCGGTGCACAGGCTTGACAGGAATACCTCGGGAGCCATGGCACTCGCCCTTAACGGTGTGGTCCTGAGGATGCTCCACGAGGCGTGGCGGAAGGAAAATGTCCAAAAGGCCTATCTTGCGCTGGTCATCGGCGAAACTCCTGAGGATGGTGAGGTGGATTCACCCCTTCTTAAGTCCGGAGAGGACAACATAGTAGGCATCGACGCCTCCAGGGGGAGGAAGGCCCTGACCAGGTTCAGGAAGATAAGTGGCGACTCGTCGATTTCGCTGCTGCTGGTGGAACTGCTCACCGGCCGGCCTCACCAGGCGAGGGTTCACCTCGCTTCTATAGGTCATCCATTGATCGGTGACATCAAGTACGGCGACCGGAAAGCGAACGCTGAATGGAGGCTCCTCGGAGTCCAAAGGCCGATGCTCCACTCCAGGAGCCTGGAGTTCAGGAATCTCTCCGCCGCCCTGGGCCACCTCTCGGGGAAGAAGTATCTCGCGATCCCCCCAGCCGATTTCATGGGAGTCCTCTCCGGAAAGGGTTGGCGTTTATACGGTCGTGGGGTATAATGAGCGCACTGTTTTGGAGAAAGAAACTCCATGGGGGGATTGGGTATGAGCGAGGGTAAACTGAAACTCGAGATCAGCAGCAAGGCCAAGGCCAAGTTAGAAACTATGGGCAACGAGGGGTACGTGATCGTAAGGCGCCTGGGAGGGGGGTGAGCCGCGCGCAACGCGGCTCTCGTCGAGAGTGGCAAACCTCCCGTGGATGATGATTACATAATGCTTTCCGGAGAGGGCATCACCCTGTGGATTCCCGAGGAAATGAGGTTTGCCGACGACCTCGTAAGGGTTGAGCAGACCGGCTTTCTCTGGTCCGCGAATATCGAGGTCATGACGGTCCTCGGTATTCAAAGGGGAGCCTGCTGAAGCTTCCAGCGCTGGTTCCGGACCCTCCTCCGGCATTTTGAGACAAAGTTTTCCAAGGACCACCGCGGAGGGTTTTCGTTGAAGAAACAAAATATCCAGAACAGGGCGAGGGATTTTCCCCTCGCCCTGTTTTTTTTGTAAAAAATTGTAAAAAAAAGGGCAGATCCTGGTCGGAATAATATGGAGTATACATAATACCAGCCTCTTGACAAGAGATTTGTTTCACATATATTAGATTGCATGAAAGAAGGCTCCAGGGAAGGAATAATCAGCGCAACGCAGTGGACAAAGTTTCCAGTTTTGAAGGCCCGGAGCACCCGGGTCATCAATGAATCCGGAGGTGCGGTTTGAATGGGTAAGAGGACTTCAGAGAACGTGCTTCTTGACATCGCTTTAAAAAACTTTTATGGTGCGGCAGAGGAACTGGGGCTTGAGGACAGCCTGATCGAGATACTGGGCAACTCCGAGCGGAAACTGTCCGTTTCGGTCCCCATCGTGATGGACGACGGGTCCACCAAGGTTTTCAACGGTTATCGTATCCAGCATTCCACGGCCATCGGTCCGGCCAAGGGCGGCACCAGGTTCCACCCCGATGTGTCCCTCGATGAATGTGAAGCCCTGGGAATGCTCATGACCTGGAAGTGCTCCCTTGCCGGCATACCCTACGGAGGCGGAAAGGGTGGCGTCGAGTGCGACCCCCTCCAGATGTCAAAGGGCGAAAAGGAACGCCTTTCAAGGACCTATGCCGCCAGGATAGAGCCCCTGATCGGAACCTGGATCGACGCTCCCGGGCCGGATGTTAACACCGGCGGCCAAGAGATGATTTGGTTCTTGGATACGATCAGCAAGATTAGAGGCAAAGTGGAACCTGCCCTCTTTACCGGGAAACCCGTGGGCCTGTGGGGCTCCGAGGGCCGTACCGAGGCGACCGGCCTTGGAGTTGCCACCTGCGCCCTTGAGTTCCTCGAGGCCATCAAGAAAGACCCAAAGGATACGACCTTCGTCATCCAGGGGTTTGGCAACGTCGGCACCCACGCCGCCCTGACGCTCATCAACGCTGGTGCCACGGTGGTTGGCATCAGCGATATCACCGGCGCCTACTACTGCTCGAAGGGCATTGACATCAAGAAAGCCCAGCAGCACGCCTCGGGACATCCCAAAAAGCTTCTCGAGGGTTTTGAGCAGCCCGGGCTCGAGAAGATTCCCGCCGACGAACTTCTTTTGCTCGCGGCGGACATCCTGATCCCCGCCGCCCTGGAGGGCGTGGTCAACAAGAACAACGCCGACAAGGTCAAAGTCAAGTACATTGTTGAAGCCGCTAACGGGCCCATCACTCCCGACGCAGACGCGGTCCTCGATGACAAGGGGATACTGATCGTTCCCGACTTCCTGGCCAACTCCGGCGGGGTCATCGGATCCTACTTCGAATGGGCGCAGAACCTCGGTGGGTTCTTCTGGACCCGCGAGGAGTATAACTCGAGGCTTCTCCATATCATGAAGGGCAACTTCAAGAGGGTCTGGGACTTCAGCCAGGAGCATAATGTGAAGATGCGCCGTGCCGCCTTCATGGCCGCCATTTCCAGGGTGGCTGAAGCGGCAAGACTCCGCGGGGTGTTCCTCTAGTCGAAGCTTTTAACGCCCCTCTGCGCCTTCATTGACCGATGCCGCCCCCAGCCAGGCGGCACCGGTTTTTTATCTTCACGGGTTCAGGCGGTATATGGTTCTCGGGAAGGGTATAGTCTCCCGTATATGGGAAAGGCCGCAGACCCATGCCACAACCCTCTCGATTCCCATGCCGAAACCGCTGTGGATGAAAGTTCCGAACCTCCTCAGGTCCAGGTACCAGCCGTAGGAGTCCTCCGGAAGTTTCTCTTCCCTTATGCGTGCCAGGAGAAGATCCAGCGAGTCCTCCCTCTGAGAACCGCCAATGATCTCCCCGTAACCCTCCGGCGCGAGGAGGTCGTTGCAGAGGACCAGGTCCTCCCTTTCGGGATGCTGTTTCATGTAGAAGGCCTTGACCTTTTTGGGGTAGCACTCCACGAAAAGGGGCTTGTCGAACTGTTGGGTGAGTACGGTCTCATCCTCACCCCCAAAGTCCGTGCCGTACTTTATTGAGCAGCCGAGCTTCTGGAGCATTGTGACCGCGTCGTCGTAAGTGATATGGTGGAAGGGCGGTTTCACCCGTTCCAGGGGGGCCGTATCTCTTCCGATAAGAGCCAGTTCCTCCGGGCAGTGTTCCAGGACCTTCCCTACGATATAAGAGACGAGATTCTCCTGGAGGACCATGTTGTCCACGTGGTCGTAAAAGGCCACCTCAGGCTCTATCATCCAGAATTCAGTGAGATGCCTCCTGGTCTTGGATTTCTCGGCTCGGAAAGTGGGGCCGAAGGTGTACACCTTGCCGAAGGCGGCCGCGGCCGCCTCGGCGTAAAGCTGCCCTGTCTGGGCGAGGTAGGCTTTGCCCAGATCAAAGTAGGGGACCTCGAAGAGGCTTGAGGCACCCTCGCCTATGGCGCCGGTGAGGATCGGGCTGTCTATGAGAAGGTAACCGTGGTTATGAAGGTACTCCCTCGCCGACCAGATCACCCTTTCCCGGATCTTCATCACGGCAAGCTGGCTGGCGCTCCGAAGCCAAAGGTGCCGGTTATCGAGAAGGAAGTCGATCCCGTGGTCCTTCTTCCCAAGGGGGTATTCTTCCGTTGGATTTTGCAGTATCGTGACCCCGGTAACATTCATTTCGAATCCGGAAGGCGCCCTTTCGTCCTTCCGGACCTTGCCCGTCACCTCGAGGGAAGCCTCGAGCCATAGGCTGCGCATCGACAGGAACTGGTCTTCGGGCACTTCGCCCTTTACGACCACCCCTTGGATGAATCCCGTGCCGTCGCGAAGCTGCAGGAAATGAATTTTACCGGAACTTCTCTTGTTGTACATCCAGCATTTGAGCCGGACCTCCTCACCCTCATGCCTGGGAAGATCGCCAATGTAAACCCAAGGGACCGTCATGGGAAGACCTCCTTCATTTCGTCGCATGTTCGGAATATATGACAGTATGATACACTAGCATATATTCCGATTTTGGGGGACCTGCGACTGGGAGGCGATGGCCCTCCGGCGGAGGAAAGATTGTTGCCCGCCGGCGTTGCTTCCTGAACTTTCGCGCTCCGGGGAGTACAATGGGGTTGTCGCCGAGCGGTGACATTATCGGCGGGGTTCCCAACCATCCTTTTTTCGGAGGGACAATGGCGTGAATGTCAGGCTCGAGGAAAAAATCCTATCCCAGTGCAACAAGTCCAACGGAGAGCGTGCTGTATGGTGGCGGGGGACCTGGTGGTCCCGGAAGGTCTTGGCCGATCTCGCCTCCCAGTACGAGGCGAGGTTTAAGGAGAGCGGATTTAAGGAAGGCAACAGGATAGCTGTGCTTATGCCCAACTGCCCGGCCTTTCTCGCTTTGATGATCGCTGCTTGGAGGGCCGGAGGAACTCTGACCCCCTTGAACCTGCAGGCTGGGTTAGCGCCAACGATGGAAACTCTCGCCCACTCCGATGTATCCGCCGTTTTCGTTCCCCAGGGTATGGACCAGATCATCCAGGGGCTTGCCACTTCAGGCCTACCCACCGTTGGAGTACCGCTGGACGGCCCCCTGCCTTCCTTCCAGTCGAGACCCTGCGAACTTTCTGATCCCGAGATTGCTGTTCTCTTCTACACCTCGGGCACCACGGGGTTGCCCAAGGGAGTGCCCGTCACCCATTCCAACCTCCACGATAACGTGGCAAAGTCCATAATTCATTTCAAAGACCTCGAGAGTGACGATATTTTCATCAATGTTCTCCCCAACTTTCATACCCTTGGTTTTACCACTAGTGGACTTCTTCCGCTGCTCGGAGGCTACCCCCAGGCCATAATGCCCACCTTCATGCCCCCGGAGAGCGCCCTCGAGTGTATCAAGGCGGCCGAGGTCACCGTAATGATAGCCGTTCCAACCATGGTTGCCCTTCTGCTCGGCGCCATCGCCCGGGGGATCGAACCCCCTTCCTCGCTTAGGCTGCTGGTGACCGGCGGTGACCGATTCCCGGCGAGGCTTGACGCGAGGACCAAGCAACTGCTTGGTGTTTCCGTCCTTGAGGGGTACGGTCTTACCGAGACATCGCCGGTGATTTCCATCAATGAGAGCGTGGCCCTGAGAAAGCTGGGCACCGTTGGGACTGTCCTTGAAGGCTATGAAGTTGAGGTGAGAAACACCGAGGGCGAGTTGCTTCCTTCGGGCTCGGATGGCACGCTCTGGGTGAAGGGACCCTCCGTTTTCAAAGGTTATTTCAAAGCGCCGGAATTGACCAGGGAGAAGATCAAGGATGACTGGTTCAACACTGGGGATGTGGTCAGGATAGATGAAGAGGGGTACCTGACAATCCTGGACAGGGTGACCGATATCATCATCGTGGGCGGTTTCAACGTCTACCCTACGGAGATAGAGAGCGTTCTCCAGCAGATGCCGGGCGTCAGGGAATGCGCCGTCGTAGGCATGGAACACCCAGTCAGCGGTGAGATAGTGAAAGCCTATATCACTCCTTCGGGCGAACCGAAGATTACCGCCAGGGATGTCATATCCTTCTCCAGGGAGCACATGGCCCACTATAAGATACCGAGGATCGTGGAGTTCATAGACGAAATGCCGAGGTCCAGCATAGGCAAAATTCTCAAGAGGGAACTACGAAAAAACTGAAGCCATGTTTTCGCCACATCCGGAGGGGAGCGATCTTGTTCAATGTATCGATAAGGATTGTTGAAAAACCCTCCCGGGAAGAAAAGGCCTTGCTTGAAAGCTTTCTCGAACGCTTCGGGCTGGCCTTCGAAGAGAAGCCAGAAGTTACTGTTTTCCTCGAGGAAGCCAGCGGCAAGCTCGTCGGAACGGGTAGCCTGAGCGGGAATGTCATAAAGATGATGGCCATCGATCCCGATTGGCAGGAGTATGGTCTCTCGGGGTCCATCGTGTCCAGGTTGGTGGAGTGGGGGCGTGCCCAGGGCATGACCCACTTTTTTGTCTTCACCAAGCCCGACGCGATCGACCCCTTTATTCGTTTCGGCTTCAGGGAAATTGCGAGGTATGAACCCCATGCAGCGCTGCTCGAGATGGGAAGCCCCGGGATCGACCAGTTCAGGGAGTACCTGGCCTCCTGCCGTCAAGAGGAGCAAACCACAGGAAAAACCGGCGGGATCGTGGTCAATTGCAACCCCTTCACGCTGGGGCACCTGTACCTTATCAAAAAGGCAGCGTCGCTTTCGGTTCATCTCTACGTTATCGTCGTCGAGGCTGACCTCTCGTCCTTCCCCTTCAAGGACCGTTTTGAACTCGTCAAATGCGGCACTTCGCACCTGGAAAACGTTACCGTCGTCAAAAGCGGGGAATACGCCGTATCGCCCGCGACTTTCCCCTCCTATTTCCTCAAGGACGCTTTGATGGTCGACATCGCCTCAATCCAGGCCCGGCTGGACGTCACCCTTTTCGGAAACCTTTTCGTTCCCGGCCTTGGGATCGATGTGAGGTTCGTCGGGACCGAACCGTAC
The DNA here is from genome assembly GCA_012523215.1 of Thermovirga sp. Lineage (NCBI taxonomy): Bacteria > Thermotogati > Synergistota > Synergistia > Synergistales > Thermovirgaceae > Thermovirga > Thermovirga sp. The sequence goes on along the minus strand of JAAYIZ010000007.1, from coordinate 9,296 downwards.
TGTCCCGTAACAAACGCCTACAACGAGGCCATGAAAGAAATCCTCCCCCTTCGTGGCGTCGAACTCCAGGTGGTTTCCCGGCTCGAGACCGACGATGGAATGGTCGTTTCCGCCTCGGCAGTGAGGTCCTTGCTGAAAAGCGAGGATTGGGAGATCCTGAGGAAAATGGTCCCGGATTGCACCTGGAATTACCTCCATTCCAAAAAGGGTAAAAAGGTCATTGAGCATTTACGAGGTTTCCGGAGGTCCCACTGACGCCGCAATCGACCTAACCCTTCGTGGGGCGTCCGACCCGAAATCCCTTGCGCATCATGACTAACGCAGCGACGGGGAAAATCCATCCCTTCCGTTGTGAAAGGACCCTCCGAAAGCGCTGGTCCGCTGGTGTATCATTGACCCGGTGACAGGAAGAAAGGGGATGAACCCTTGATAGAGATCCCCCTTGACCCGACTGGGCGAGCACCGCTTTACCGGCAGATCGCCACTCATCTAATGAGAATGGTTCAAAACGGCACCCTCGCTCCAGGCGACCGCCTGCCCGGCAGTCGTGGCCTGTCGGCCAGCCTAGGCCTGAGCAGGAACACCGTTGTGCTCGCCTACGACCTTCTCGAGGACGAAGGCTATATAGAACAGAGAGGGCGCAGGGGGGCCTTCGTCTCCTGGAAGGGGCCCCACGACACGGACGACCTCGAAGACGATGGTCCGAAATGGGACATGGCTTCGGGCCTGCCTTCCTTGGACCTGGTCCCCTCGGGCCGCCTGGCGGCCCTCGCCAGGGACGCCCTTTTATCCCGTGGCCCGGGGGCTCTTTGCGACACTCCGCCCGAAGGCCTCCTTGCCCTGCGAAATGCCCTGGTAAAGCACGCTGCCACAAGAGGAATACCGGCGAAAAGGGATGAGGCGGTCGTAACCAGCGGAGCACGCCATGCCCTTTCCGTCTATATTCACGCCATGGCGTTGAAAGGGGTGAAAAGGCTCTGGATAGAGGAACTGACCTACCCGGAGGTCAGGCTCATGGCCCAGGGGGCTGGCCTGCAGATCGCATCGATCCCTGTCGAACCGGTGGCATTCCAGGCGTCGCTTTCAAGGATTCTCCCCGGGGAACTGCTTTACCTGATCCCAAGTTTCCACAACCCCACCGGCAGGACCCTTTCACCCGAACAAAGAAAGCATGTCCTCGAGGCCGCTTCCAGGATGGGTTTCTGGATAATTGAGGACGATGCTTACGGGGAACTGCGGTTCGGTGAATCCAGCGTACCGGCCCTCAAGTCCATTGACAGGGAAAGCCGAGTGCTCTACCTGGGATCCTTCAGTCAACTCCTCTTTCCCGGTATGCGCATAGGCTATGTCCTCATGCCCGAGGAGACAAGGAAGGAGTTCCTGTCCGTCTTGGAGAGGACCTCGGGTTCGACTTCTTCGCTGGTACAGCATGTGATAAATGCCTTCATTGAAGATCGAAGCCTGGAGGTTTCCCTCGACCTGGCTAGGAACAGCATGGCTTCCCGGATGCGAGCCCTTTGTAAGAGCCTCGACGCGTTGTTGCCGCGGATGCCCTTCGAAATTCCCCAGGGAGGGATATACCTGTGGCTTGGAACGCCGGGCATCTCAGGAGACCTTGCCGCCGAGGCCGCGAAAAGGGTGGGTGTCGGAGTTGTTCCCGGGAGGCTCTTCAGCTACCCCGAGGAGGATATCCAGGCAGTAAGACTGTCAGTGAGCAGGCTATCGACGGTAATGATCCGTGAAGCGATCGGGCGCGTCGCTTCAGCCTGGAATGCACTTACATGACGGGCCTGAAGCAGCTTCTCGCCGGAAGGGATGAAAGGGCGTCTCTTCAGGCACATATACTCCGCAGATCGGAATTGGCCGTCCAGATCTCACTGAATATCCCGGGATTGCCAAAAAGAATGAAGGGTGATCGGGAAGTGGTCTCCAGGGTCATGGGTTTGATACGCGGGGAAGCACTCCACATGAGCAGTAGCGCACCGGCCCTTTTTTTTCTCGATAACGGGGCGGGTTATGCTGGAATCCTGGATGCGGCAGGGGCCGATCCAGTGGCGGTAAAAAGGCTCGGGATGGGGATCGAGAACCAGCCTTGGGGTTCGGTAATCGATGTGGACGTCATTTCCAGGAGGGGGGCCATCCACAGGGTCCACCTCGATGGGGGCGAAAGAAAGTGTTTTCTCTGCGGCCTCCCGGCCAAGCATTGCGCCAGGCTTCAGTGCCATAGTTTTCCACAACTTCGTGAAGCTTGCCAGCGAATACTTACCATGGCCCTGGAGGCGCTCCGGGCTTAGAGACGAGCCTCCCAGGACCACTAATCCTCTTTCTCCTTTATCCAATCGAGTTCCTTAATTCTCTTTCTCCAAAGCAGCACCGCCGAGGCAGCCGAAAAAGTCCCCCCAAAGAGCCCGATGAACAACATGCCAGGCTTGGGTTGGCCGATCATATAGCTCCCAAGGGCGGCGATAGCCCTTCCGTACAAGATGATTGTCCCGATGGACAGTAAAAGGACGACCAATCGCATGCATAACACCCCGATCGCGGATCGAGATGATTATAACCTGAAAATTGAAGGTCCGTGAAAGTTGTGATAGTATGCATGTATTCATGTAATACCTTTTCGCCTTTGAGGGAGGAGATCCAGGTGATCATGGAGCCCAGGCTGTATACCACTTCCGCCGATTATGTCTACCAAGAACTCAGGCACAGGATTATCACGAAGCAGATCAAGCCCGGACAGAGGCTTCCAGAGGTCAATATCGCCGTACAACTGGCTGTAAGCCGCACCCCGGTAAGGGAGGCCCTGCGAAGGCTGGCCTCCGAGGGCCTGGTCCTGATAATCCCCAACAGCGGCGCCAGGCTCGCTTCACCCACCCAGAGGGAGATGGAGGATACCTTCGCAGTCAGGGAACAACTGGAATGCATTTCGGTAGCCATAGCGGCCACGCGGATCAGTGAAAGGAATCTCAGGAGACTTGATGACGCGATCTTGGAAGAAGAAAAGGCCTTCCAGGAAAAGAACCTTGAACTTTTCCTCGAGATCAACGAAAATTTTCACCGTATTATCGCCGAGGCCAGCGGTAACAGGGTGTTGGCCGAGTTCGTCGAGAATATTCTGGCGAGGACCAACGCCTATGTGGTCTTCTACGAGCCTTTTTATGAACTTGAAGAGAACCCGGGCATCGCCCAACATAGGGAAATTGCCAAGGCCCTCAGGGAAAAGGACCGCGAAAGGGCCGTGGATCTCATGAGGGAACACCTGAAGTTCTCTCTCTGTGATCTGAACAGGTCCTCCCGTCCATAAGCGCAGCTGAGCAAGCTCCCATCCGCTCCCCCGACATTGTGATAATAGTAAGTGTAAATTTAGGCCAAAAGGATATTTTGAAAAGAAAGACTTTTTTCGAAAGGGGGAGAGTCCAATGGAGGAAACGCCGCTGCCATCCTTCGATCTGTCCCGCAACTGGAATCGTGTCAGGGATGAAACCCTGGCCGCAATCAACGTTGTCCTTGAAGGGCAGCATTTTATACTTGGGGCCGAAGTAGAAGCCCTGGAAAAGGATCTCGCCGCCTACTTGGGGGTGGCCTTTACGGTGGGGTGTGCCTCGGGAACTGATGCTCTCCTCCTAGCCTTGATGGCCCTCGACTTGGGTCCCGGCGACGAGGTCATCACGACACCATTCAGCTTCTTCGCTACGGCGAGCTGCATCACGAGGTTGGGCGCAACCCCCGTATTTGCCGATATCAACCCAGAATCCTACAACATTGACCCCCAGGAGGTACTGCGAAAAATCACGCCTAGGACGAGGGCGGCGATTCCCGTTCATCTTTTCGGCCAAATGGCCAGGGTGGAGGAATTTGCCCCCCAGCTGGTGGAACAGGGAATCAGCATTGTGGAGGATTGCGCCCAGGCCATCGGGGCGACCAGGATCGTGAAAGGGAAGATCCAAAGGGCAGGAGGGATGGGCGAGCTTGGCTGCTTCTCTTTTTTCCCGACGAAGAACCTGGGATGTTTCGGCGATGGAGGCATGATTTCCGTTTCGTCGGAAAGGTTGAACAAGCGGCTTCGCCGCCTGAGAGCTCACGGATCGGGTGAACAGTACTTCCATGATGAGATCGGTCTTAACAGCAGGCTCGACGAATTGCAGGCCGCTATCCTGCGGGTGAGGTTACGCCACCTCGAGACTTGGAACGAGGAACGAAGGATCGTGGCGGAAAGGTACAGGATACTCTTCGCTGAGCACGATCTGGGCGAATGGGTGATCCCTCCGCTGGAGGAAAAGGGTAACCGGCACATTTACCACCAGTACATCCTTAGATGTCGATCCAGGGATCTTTTAAAAGAACATCTCGCCGGAAGGGGTATCACGACCCGCGTTTACTACCCGTTATCGCTTCACCTACAGCCCTGCTTTTCCTACCTTGGTTACGCCAAGGGCGATATGCCCGTTTCGGAGAGTCTGACGGAGGAGGTCCTGGCGCTGCCGATCTTCCCCGAACTCGAGCCCGGAGAGCAAGAACGGGTCGTTCAGGCCATATCGGATTTCTACCGCGGACGATAGTCTGACCATTCTTGATTTTAGCGACGTTGATGGGGTAAGATAACAGTTGAAATCACATAAAGAAGGAGTCTTCCCTATTGCAGAAAGGCGGAGGTGATATAGGATGTTCCCCTTTTTCTTTGATCCAACCTTCCTGGTGTTGATCCCAGCGGTGGTGCTTTCCATCTGGGCGCAGGTCCGGATTAAGAGCGCTTTCGGAAGGTACAGCCAGGTCAGGGCAAGGCGCGGTGTGACGGCCCGAGACGCGGCAAGGACCATCCTGGACTCCAACGGACTTACGAACGTACCCGTCGAAAGGGTCCAAGGGGCACTGACCGATCATTACGATCCTAGAAGCAAGGTCCTCAGGCTTTCCGACAACGTTTACGAAAGCCCGAGCATAGCCGCCATCGGCGTTGCGGCCCACGAAGCCGGGCACGCTATTCAGGATTCGCGAGGCTATGCTCCCCTGAAGTTGAGAAATGCTTTCGTCCCGGTTGCGAGCCTGGGTTCCTCCTTTGCCCTTCCTCTTTTTTTCATAGGGTTTCTCTTCGCCAACCCCACGATGATGAATGTAGGGATACTCTTCTTTGTGGCGGTTCTCCTCTTCCATCTCGTGACCTTCCCTGTAGAACTGGACGCGAGCAGAAGGGCTCTTTCCATTCTCTCCAGTTCCGGGCTTCTTGCCACGGACGAGATTGGTGGAGCAAAGGCCGTCCTCAACGCGGCCGCCCTTACCTATGTCGCCGCTACCCTCATGTCTGCCCTTCAACTCGTAAGGCTTTTCCTGCTTAGAGGTATGAGGAATCGCTGAACCTCGCCCGTGGCCCCTGGCTTTTCCGGGATGATGTATCATAAGGGGGGGCGGAGTGGGCCCCCCTTGTTGGTACAAACACTCCCTGTAAGGGCCTCATTTGGCTGAGAGGAGTATGATCCGCCCCATGCCCCTGGTGCTTTTGCTGCTGCTCTTCCTGTTTTTTATTCCGTGGCTGGGATTCCTCGTCCTGACGGTTTTCCTGTTCCTTTTCCTGCTGGTTCCCCTTGGTTTTGCCGCGAGGTCTCTCGCGTGGCTCGTGATCGGGCCAAAGGAACTGTACAAGGTCCTTTCGGACGGAAGGGTGAGGAAGAATCATGCCCTGGAACACGGAACGATCAATATCCTGGAGCAACGATGCGGCCTTTCCGGCCTGACAGGTCGAGCCGGGGAGGATGGTTTCGGGCTGAGTGGTTTGGCGGACCCTCGGATAATACTGGAAACGGCTGAGCTTGCCAGGGAAAGGCTCGTGGCTGGTGAAACCCGTCTTGCCGTTCACCGCAGGTGTGGTACAACCATGGTGTTGGTGAACCTCGCCTCTTCCGTGATTTTTATCCTCCTGCTGGTCGTCGCCGGTTGGTTTTCCTTCGGGACTGTCCTGCTGTCTCTGGCTGCGGCATGGTTCCTTGGCACCTGGGCTAGCCCATTGGTCCAGCTCTATTTTACCACCGATAGCAATGTAGAGGACCTCGTCATAACAGGAGCCGAAATGAGGCTCCGGCCGGTCCGTTTTTTCGGGGGTACGGCCATGATGCCTGCTGAAGTCTTCGTGAGTATTACGTCCGCCGGAGAACCCATCCAGGCGGAGGTGGTCGGGCCATGAAAGGCAGGGGCATAGAAGCCTCTCTCCTGGCCTGGAGGGACGTCGCGGCGGGAGATTTTGCCAGTGAGGCCCTCAGGAAGAGGACCGAAACGCTCCCCGAAACGGAAAGAACCCTCGCGACGTTGTTGGTTTTCGCCGCCCTCAGGAGAGCTGCGCTCTGGAAGCACATGGCCCGAGAGTTGACCGAGAGGCCCTTGGGAGGGATGAGCCGCTCGGCCGGGGATGCCCTGGTTATAGGAATCGCCGGTGGCTGCGAATTGAAGCATTTCTCCCCCAGGGTCCTGGTCAATGCCCTGGTGGAATGGGTCAAGGATAAAGGTCGAGAGAGGGAGCCAGGGATGGTGAACGCCGTTCTTCGCAGGGCAGCCCGGGAGGGTCCCGAATATTTGGCAAGGATGAGATCGAGTCGTTCCTTCAGGGATGCCTGTCTCTATTCGGGGATATCGGCCCGGATCGGCGCTCTCTGGACGGCATCGTGGGGGAAGGAACTGGCGAGGGAGATCGTGAGGCTCGCCTCAATGAAAACCTACCTATCGCTGAGGGTGTCCACCTGGAGCGATCTCTCATCGGCAAGGGCCGACCTGGAGGAAGCCGGTCTGCGGACCTGGCCATCACCACTTCTTGGGGATAGTTTGAGGATGGCCTCCAGCGGGCATCCACCCTCTCTTCCAGGTTACCTGGAAGGATCCATCACCCCCCAGACTGAATCCTCGATGATCGTTGGGTTGGTGGCGTCTTCGATTTATATTGGAGGCCCTGTCCTCGATATGTGCTCCGGAAGGGGGGTAAAGGCCTTTCAGTTTCTCGACAGGGAACCACGCAGTTTTCTGGAAGGATGGGATCTTTCAGTCGCGAGGATAGGCGCTGCCCTTAAAGATTCGGCCAGGCTGGGGATTCCCCGTGAGCGTTTCGTTCTACGCTCGGGAAACGCTCTAAAAATGGAGCCACTTTCTCCCCCGCGACTGGTGATCCTGGACGCCCCCTGTTCGGGGAGCGGAACATGGGCCAGGCACCCCGACGGTAAAATGCGATTTTCGCCCGAGAAACTGAAAGAACTAGCGGTCCTCCAGTCAAAACTGCTGACCAGGGCAATCGACATGGTTTCTCCGGGAGGCGCTGTACTCTACTCAACGTGCAGCCTGTTCAGGGAGGAGAATGAACAGGTGGTTGCGAAAGCCATGGAAGAACGACCTCAAATTGTTGAAATGCCGCCTCACAACACATATCATTGTCTCATCCGGGGAAGGCCGTGGGGAAATTACATCCTACCGCTGCTGCCGTGGTTGGACGGTTTCTTCATTGCGGTACTGACTAAAAGGGCATAGGAGGATCGAAGATGCGAAAACTGTTCAAGATCACCCTCCTGGTACTGATCCTCGTCATAGCTGGCTCCGGCGTTTTCGCCTTTTATACCATTTTTTTCGGAGGGAAGGATGTCGCCGTTCCCGGTCTCGTGGGTTCTACCATCGTTGACGCCGTCAGCCTGACGGAGAAGATGGGATTGTTGGTCAGGATCGACAAGGTGGACTCCGTTCAGCCCGCTGGGGAGGTGGTATCCCAGTGGCCTGAACCTGGTTCCAGGATCAAAAAGGGCAAGATCGTGATTTTGAAGGTGAGCAAGGGCGGTGACCGGCAACCTCTTCCCGATGTGAGGGGCATGGAGTACGGCCAGGCCGTTACCAGGCTTCAGGAATCGGGCTTTGATGTCGGCGATGTGGTCAAGGCTCACAGCGACAGCAGGCCGGCCGGGGTCATCGTCGCCCAGAGCCCCGCATCGCCGGTGATGGTCCCGCCCGGCAGGAGAATAGACCTCTTAGTCAGCCTCGGCCCCCCGAGAACGGGAGGCAAGGTCGTAGTGCCCGATGTCCTTGAGAGAAGCGAAAAGATCGCCAGGCAGATTATCGTCCAGAGCGGGTTAAAAGTAGGATCCGTAAAGTACGAGTACACTTATATGACGCCGGCAGGGATGGTCATGAATATGGCCCCTAATCCCGGAAAGACCCTTCCTCCCGACGGGGTGGTCAACCTTGTGGTGGCCACGGGCAAGAAGCCGGAGGAACCAGCCGCACCACCCCCGTTTCCCGCGGAAGAGGAACGGGAGACGGTCACCTTCCCCACCGAGAGCATCGCGATTTCCCCGCCCGCCCCGGGCGAGACGGTGACTCGGGAGACGCCGAAAGAACCCGTAGCGCAGGCGCCTTCACCGGGTGACAAGATTGCGAGGATCAGGTACCAGGTCCCGCCCCTGGCGCAGTCCATGGCGGTGAGGATTGAGATCGTGGACGGAAATGGCACCAGGGTTCTTCTCGACAGACAGGCCTCGGCGGGTGAGTATATCTCTCTGGATGCCCCCTATGTTGGACAATCCTCGGTGACTATTTACCTTGGAGGGGAATTCGTGTGGCAGGACCGCTACCAGTAAAGGGCATGGAAAGACCAATAATTGCCCCATCTCTACTCTCGGCTAATCCCCTGGACATTGGCGGTTCAGTGGATTCTCTGAAGGAGGAGTATGGCTGGCTGCACCTTGACGTCATGGACGGCCATTTCGTCCCCAACCTGTCCTATGGTCCAGCCCTCGTTGAAGCCTGCCGGAAACGGTGGCCCGATTCGGTGATCGATGTCCACCTCATGGTCGAAAAACCGGAACGCTTCCTGGAGGTCTTCGCGAAGGCGGGTTCGACGGTCCTCACTGTCCACCAGGAGGCGACACCGCACCTTCATCGTGTCCTCCAGGAAATAAGGAACCTGGGTTGTTCCCCCGGCGTTACTCTTAATCCCGGAACATCGATGGAAACACTGAGGCCCGTCCTGGGGCTTGTCGATCTTGTCCTGGTGATGTCGGTCAATCCGGGTTTCGGAGGACAGGCTTTCATCCCCGAGTCACTTGAGAAGACAAGGCTGTTGTGTTGCTGGAAAAAAGCCTTTTGTTACGATTACCTCGTTGAGATCGACGGTGGGATTGGGCCTGATAACGCGACCCAGGTCGTCGCCGGGGGGTGCGACGTGCTTGTAGCCGGTAGCGCCATCTTCAATGTCCCCGATCCGTACGAAGCGGTTAGGGAGATCAAGGCCAGGGCCTTGGAAGGAGTCCTCCGTGACTGAAGAAACAAGGAATGCC
>JAAYIZ010000006.1 GCA_012523215.1 Thermovirga sp. | reverse complement strand
TTTCTCACGACGGGGAGCGCCGAGTAGGCCGATACGAACCTGTCTATCTCGGGAGAGCGGATTCTCTTAGAAACATCCTTGCCGTCAACGAAAACCTTCCCCTCCTCGAAGGACACAGTGCATTCCTCCAGAACTTCGGCTATCCTTCCCGCCTCGGAAGGCCCGATGGACCGGGTGAAGAGAAAATAGGTCACTCCCCGATACAAGGCTCCGGTGTCGAGGAATTCGTAACCCAACCTTTCAGCCACCAGCTTAGCGATAGTGCTCTTGCCGGAACCAGCCGGTCCGTCCAGAGTTATGATATTGTTTCCGCAAGGATGTTGAGTTTCCATCTAAGCGTACTCTCCGGGGTCTACAGGGAACCGCCGTGAAGGATCATTCTCAAGAGCGCCTCCCCGTCCAGGGCGATGAAATTCCCCGGGCCGAGCCTTTTCAGCTCAAGCCGTCCAATCCCGGTCCTGACCAGTTTTTTTACTCTGAAGCCCCTAGTGGACGCCATTATCCTGATCTCCCTTTTTATGCCCTCCGAAAGGGTAATAGTAATCCACCGCCCTTCGGGGTTTTTCTTCAAAAGCGTGACTCCTTCCGGTCTCACCAATCTGCCCTCGATCTCGGTACCTCTTGAAAAGGATTCAATGGAATCAGCGGAAAGCTGGGAGTCCAGGAGAACCTGGTAAGTCTTTGGAACGTGCTGCCCCGGATGGAGGATCCTATGGGCCAGGGCGCCATCGTTGGTAAGAAGTAAAAGGCCTTCGCTGTCCTTGTCCAACCGCCCGACCGGGAAAAGCCCCCGTGCACGATACCAGGGGGGGAGCAATTCCAGCACTGTTCGAGAGAACTGGTCGGATACGGAACAGACACATCCCCTCGGTTTGTGCATGGCAATGTACAACTTCTCCTGGACAGATATGATTTCGCCATCGACCCTGACAGAATCCCTGCCGGGATCGATGATCCGGGATGGATCGGCGCAGACTTCCAGGTTCACCGTCACCCTTCCGGTCCGGACCAGGAGATCCGCCTTCCTTCTGGAGCATAGGCCGCAGGAGGCGATAAACCGGTTTAACCGTTGCTTCTCGGTCATTAATCCTTTTCCTCGCCGTCGGATTCCTCATAATCGGGAAGAATATCCTGCATTTCCTCGAAGGTCGGCAGGTCCGAGATCGAGCCGAGCCCGAAAAGGGAGAGGAATGAATCGGTAGTTCGATAAAGAAGTGGCGTTCCCGATCCCTTTCTCCTGCCGGCGACCCTTATCAAGCCATGCCTGAGAAGGGTGTCAAGAACCCTTTCGCTCCTCACTCCCCTGATTTCCTCTATCTCGGGACGCGTCGCAGGCTGCGAGTAGGCTATAACGGCAAGAGTCTCGAGAGCGGCCTTGCTGATCCGTATCCTCTGAGAGAGGGCTACATCACGAAACAACGCAACTACCTCCTCCTGCTCAGGAGAGGTAGCCATCGACCATCCGCCGGCTATGTTCAGAAGGCGAAGTCCATGACAATTCTGGTATCTTTTCTTTATCTCTTCGAGACCCACGGCCACGATCTCCTCGGTGGAACCCGTCACGGAAGCCAGTTCCTTAACACCGACCGGTTGGACGGCGACGAAGAGAACGGCCTCAATGGACCTCGCTATAGGTGAAAGGGGGGCTTCACCGGGATAATCTGACATCGCCAAAAAGCACCTCCTGGATCAGGCGGACCCTTCCAAGCCTGGCCATCTCCAGTAACGCCAGAAAGGTCACCACGAAAACCTGCCTGGAAAGGGTGGGGCCGAAAACTTCGCTCATTTGAAGGTTTCTTCTGCTTAAGAGCAGCCTTTCGATCTCCTCCATCCTCTTCTCGACCTGTTCCTCCTCGGGAGTCTCCGCGGGGATGCCATCCCACTCCTCCTCCGGCGCAACCGGCGGAGAACCGGAGACTTCCCCTTTGAGGCGTATTATCTCCCACCATACCAACGAAAGGGAGTATAGATCTCCCATGTCAAACCAGGGGGGACCTTCCTCCGAGGCGTTCCTGGTGAAACAACGCCCCCTGGCTTTCATCATTCCGGCCAGGCAAGCCGACGCTGCCCTGTAAGGCCTGTACCTTTCCAGAACCTGCTCGATCAGCTGGGCTTCGGTTACGGCTTCGTTCTGCTCGGCTCCGGGCAGGGAGGGAAGAAGGGCTTTTAGTTTTCCTAGCAAAAGCCGGGCTGTAAGGGAGAAAAAGGCGGCCATCTCGTTGATAGTCGCCCTTTCGTTCTTAATCAG
>JAAYIZ010000005.1 GCA_012523215.1 Thermovirga sp. | reverse complement strand
GGGAGGTCGCTCCCTTCCCTGAAGGCCAGCGCCTCCGCGAGGTGAACCGTGGTGAGCCCCTCGTCGCCGGCGAGGTCGGCGATGGTCCTCGCCACCTTGAGGACCCTGCTGATGCCCCTGCCGGAAAGGTGGACCCTCCCGGCTACGTCCTTCAGGAAGCGCCTGCCGTCGGGGTCGAGCTTGACCTGCTTCCTGAGCGCCCTTTCGGGCAGTTCAGCATTACACTGGAAACCTAGAGGATTCCACCGCTCCCACTGGATTTTCCTCGCTCGAAGGACCCTCTCGCGCACACCGGCGCTGCACTCTCCCGTTTGCCCCTCGAACTGGACGAGTTCGTCCGGCGTCAGCCGAGGTACGGTGACGTGGAGGTCGATCCTGTCCAGGATGGGCCCGGACATCTTGCGGCGGTAGCGGTCCACTGCGGAGGGAGCACAACGGCACGGCTCCCGGGGGTCGCCCAGGAAACCGCAGGGACAGGGGTTGCACGCGGCGACGAGCAGAACCCTGGCGGGGTAGGTCACGCTGCCGCTGGCCCTGCTCACGGAGATGAAGCCGTCCTCGAGAGGCTGCCTCAGGGATTCGAGCAGGTCCCGCCGGAACTCGGTGAACTCGTCGAGGAAGAGGACCCCCCTGTGAGCGAGGCTTATCTCGCCGGGGCGGAGGTTCGTCCCCCCGCCGCAGACCGATATGGTGCTCGAGGTGTGATGGATGGCCCGAAAAGGGCGGTGGCGGGAACTGTCAAGGGGAAGGCCGACGGTGCTCCTCACCAGGAGGACCTCCATCATCTCCTCGTCGGAAAGAGGCGGAAGGATATCCTTCAACGCCCGGGCCAGGAGTGTCTTCCCCGAACCGGGCGAACCCGTCAGGAGCACGTTATGGTGGCCCGCGGCAGCTATCTCGAGGGCTCGCTTGGCAGCCGCCTGTCCCTTGATGTCGGAGAAGTCGGGGTCCGGATCGGGGTTTTCCTCGGCCTCCTCTCGGGGCTCAAGGGCTTGCAGCTGGGCGGCTCCCTTCAGGTGAGCGAAGAGTTGGCGAATATGTCCCACCTTCCAGGCCGTGACGCCCTTGACCAGCGAAACTTCCCGGGCGTTACCCTCGGGGATGAAAAGGGGGAACCCCAGCTTCCTGGCCAACAGCGCCGCGGGGACGGCGCCCCGGATCCTCCGGACCCTGCCGTCGAGGGCGAGTTCCCCCATGAAGATGGCGGGCTCGGTCACGCGGACCTCCCCCATTGCATGGGCGATACCGACGGCGATGGGGAGGTCTATCAGTGCCCCCTCCTTGGGGATGTCGGCCGGCGCCAGGTTGACGGCCACCCTGCCCTTGACGGATAACCCCAGGGATCTCAAGGCGGCCCGGACCCTCTCGCGGGCCTCCTTGACGGTGGCGTCGGGAAGCCCCACCACCGATATGGCGAAAAGACCCCCCGTCATCTCCACCTCGACTTCGACCTTCAGGGCCTCGATGCCCCGGAGGGTGACGCCGTTGACCCTGTTCATGGCTCGATGATCCCCACGGTGATATTCCGGAAGATCTCCAGTTCCGGTTTACCGTCGGGCCCGACCGTGATGGCCGCTATATCTATCCTCCAGGGACCCTCCCACCCGATGCGGTCCATGTAGGCCCTCCCTGTCCTCACCAGCTTCCGAATCTTGGACGGGCCGACGGTGGCCTCGGGCGGGAGCATCCTCCCGATGGTCCTCGTCCGGACCTCCACGACAACCATCTCGCCCTCCTCCTCGGCTACGATGTCCAGTTCCCCCATCTTCATCCGGACATTGGAGTCGACCAGCCTGTAACCAAGACGCGAAAGCTCCCTGGCAGCGAGAGCCTCACCCGCGGCGCCAAGATCGTTATGTTTTGCCACCTCTTTATCCCTCCGTTTTTCCGGGTATCACCGCTTGCTCGAAGGGCACGATAAAAGGGGCGCCCTCCCCCTGGGACCAGCCCCTGACGTGGAAACTCTTTCGATGCACCCCACAGGGTCCTACCCGGCGAAGAACTTCCACGTGCTCCCGCGAGGCATAACCCTTGTGGCGGCGGAAACCGTAGCAAGGGAAAAGCCTGTCCAGGGAGCACATAGCCCTGTCCCTCAGGACTTTGGCTACGATCGAAGCCGCGGCCACCGACGGGACGAATTCGTCCGCCCGGGTGAGCGCTCTCTGGGGGATGTCAAGGCCCGGTATGGGTATGGGTCCGTCGACGATGACCAGGCCCGGATCCCGGGAGAGACGCTTCACGCTTCGGTTCATGGCCCACAGGGTGGCCGCCAGTATATTGTCACTGTCTATCCGATGGTGCGAGGCGGCTTGCGCCCGCCAGGCGACGCCCAGGCGGCACATTTCGCCGAAGATAGCCTCTCTGCGGACCGCCGGCAAGGCCTTTGAATCCTTCAATCCCATCGATAGCAACCAGGCGATTTCTTTTCTGTTAAGGATGACGGCGGCTGCCACGACGGGGCCGGCAAGGGGTCCCCGGCCGGATTCGTCGACCCCGGCCACTATCACGGCTCCGCCTCCCAGGGGCGCGGGTCGCCAGGCTCCTCGAGGGAAAATCTTCCCAGCTTACCCGTCGAGAAGGCCTCTATAAGGCGCTTACCGGCGAGGTCTAGGTTGACCTCCGCCCCCTTCACCAGGCATCCCAGCCTGACGCCAATCCGCCTGAGGGTGCTCGAGGGGGGTTCATCCAGTAGTTCCATGTCCCACGAGGCGAGGGCCCTTTCCAGCATCGACGACCTCCCCAGGAAATCTATCAACCCCTCCGCCAGGTCCTCGTGGCCGCCAATCACGTCGCTCCTGCTGCACCCCAGCCAGGCGAGCCTGCGATGCACTTCCCTGTGGGACGCCGGGTCCACGATCCCCGGTGAGTCAACTACGAGGAACCCTTTTCCCTTGTACCACGAGACTCCTCGGGTGATCCCCGGTATTCCCCCGACCGGGGCCGTGTTCTTGCCGATGATGGCGTTGAGGAGCATCGACTTGCCGACGTTGGGGATCCCAATCACGGCCAGCCGCAGCTCCCTGTGGGGGGGCCTCAGCCTGGCGGCGGCCCTCAGGAGGGGCCTCGCGTTATCCCTCCTGAGGTCCAGTGACCAGGCGCGGCGGCCCTGCCCGCGGAAAAAGGAAAGCCACCTCGCGGTGGCTTCTTCATCGGCCAGGTCCATTTTAGACAGTACGATCCACACCGGTCTAAACTTGGCCGCCTGTTCGCTGAAGGGTGACCCCGTCAGAAAGGGAGCCCTGGCGTCCCGAACCTCCACGAGGAGATCCAGCTTCTCCGAGAGTTCCTTCAGTTTCCTCAACCCCCGGGCCATATGTCCCGGGTACCAGACGGTCCTCGTCATTCCTTGTAGAGACCTCCCACTCTCGGTATGGGCCAGTAGCGTATGAAAGCGGGACCCTTGATGTTCGCCTCCGGGACGAAACCCCAGAAGCGGCTGTCCTGGGAGTGGGGTCGGTTGTCCCCCATCATGAAGTAGTGCCCCTCGGGCACCTTCAAGGGGCCGAAACTAAGGCTGTCGTGGTTCTTCACGTAGGGTTCCTGAAGGGGTTCGCCGTCGATCAGCACGGTGCCTTCTACGATTTCCACGGTCTCTCCCGGCAGGGCGACCAGCCTCTTGACGAAGTCCCTCTTCGGGTCCAGAGGGTACTTGAAGACAATGATCTGTCCCCGCTTCGGATCCGCGAAGGAGTACCAGAACTTGGCCACGAACACCCTGTCCCGGGGTAGGAGGGTCGGGATCATGGAGCCGCTGGGGATCCAGAAAGCCTGGATCACCAGGGCCCTCAGCACCAATGCCAGCACCAGCGCCCACAGGATGGTCTCTATCGTTTCTCTCCACCATGGTTTCGCAGCCAAGATAAAGCCTCCCAAATGATCAGATCCCCGTCGGGTTTCAGGGCAACTCCGTGAGCCTCACGGAGCAATAGGCCGACACGGCTATTTCCGCGACCTTCTTTTTGCCCGGGGTGTAGACATACAGGGTGAAGGCCGGAGTCATCGTATGCCACGTTGGAGTATAACACTTGGACTGAGCCACGGTCGACTTGAAGTAGACGAGGCACCTGTCGCCCGTTTGATACCGCTCGTACTCCGAGGGGTTGTACCAGAGGATCAGGAACTCCTTCTTGAAGCCCGAAAGGTACTTCACGTCGAAAGCCCGTCGGCGAAGACAGGCCCTCATGAGGACCCTCTCGATATGCCTGGTCAAATTTCTCGCTTCGCGCCTGGCCGCGGCTTCGCTCCCGGCCCTTTCCGACATCAGCCCCGTCACTATCGGGGAAAATGCCAGCAAGAGGGCCGCCACAAGGGACAAGACCACGGCCGTTTCGATCAGGGAGAAGGCTCTTTTTGACCTCGGACAAAAAGCGAGGGACCTTTTTACGGCCCCCCGCGACGGTTCATCTATTTCATCATCGGTGTGTTCCCGCATAGCCCAGGTCCACCGCTTTGAGGTTGTCGTCGACGAATTTCGCCGGAGCCAGCGCCTTGACGGCTTCGCGAATCTCTTCGATGGTCACTTTTCCTACCCCGGCGCCGCCCAGGGCGCCCAGGATAAGGACGTTCAGGAAGAGGAAACGGCCCCTCATCTCTTTTTTAAGGATGTCGTAGCCCATTACGGTGTGCACCAGGACCCCTCGCTTCTTCAGCCATTTACCCAGGGAGGGGTTATCCAGGAAGGAGGGATCGTGGGTATTGACGACGGCATGCCCTCCCTGCTTCAGGAAGTGGAAATTTCTCACCGCCTCGTTCTGGTCGAAAGCCAGCAGGACATCGGCATCGCCGGCCTTTACCAGGGGGCTTTGAAAGTCACCCATTTTGAAGTGGCTTATGACCGACCCGCCCCGCTGAGCCATCCCGTGGACCTCGCTCCCGATAACGCCCTCGCCCCTGGAGAGGGCGATGTGACCGAGGATACGGCTCGAAAAGAGTATCCCCTGTCCTCCTATACCGACGATCACGTACTGCATGGCTAGGCTCCCTCCCCTTCCGTCGCGAGGATGGCCCCGTGGGGGCAGACATTTATGCAGACTCCGCAATTAATGCAGAACCTTTCATCTATGTAGGCTTTTTTGGTCTTCTCGTCGAAGACGAGCCCCGGGCAGTTGAAGTAGTCGATACAGAACCTGCACCCGATGCACTTTTCGGGATCCACCGTGACGGGCATCACGGCCTGCTTCTGCCTGAGGAGTATGCAGGGGTGGCGGAAAATGACCACCGCCGGCTCTTCGTGGGTCCTCGCGTACTCCCAGGCTTCCTTGACCAGGACCCTCGAGGCGGAGACATCGTAGGCCTCGGTGGTCTTCACCCAGTTGACGCCGCAGCCCTTCACGGCACCCTCCAGGTCGACCTTTCGGCCGGCCTCGCCCTTCCTCAACTTGTCGCCTATGCCGGGGTGAGACTGGCCGCCCGTCATGGCCGTCAGGCTGTTGTCCAGTATGGCCAGGACGAAGGCGTGCTTGTTGTAGACGGCGCTGACAAGGCCGGGGAGCCCCATATGGAAGAAGGTGGAATCCCCGATGGTGGCTACGATGGGCTGCTCCTTGCCATCGGCCCTGTAGGCCATGTAAAGCCCGGAAGACTGGGTTATGGAGGCGCCCATGTCGACCACGGAGTCGACCATGCCCTGGTTCACGGCGAGGGTATAGCACCCTATATCGGAGGGGAATATGGTTTTGGCCCTGGGCAGGGCCTGCATTATCGAGAAGAAACTCGCCCTGTGGGGGCACCCGGGGCAGAGCATCGGCTTGCGGGGCGTTATGCCGAGCTCCTCGGCGGCCTTCCGAAGCTCCTCCGATGCGCCCTCGGGGGGCTCTTCGCCCAGGGCCCTGCGGAGGATCCCCTCGATTACCTCCGGGAGAAGTTCGCCCGCGCCGGGGACCCAGCCGTTCCATCTCCCCTTGACAGCGGTCCTGTCATTGAGCTGCATCTCGATGACCGGGTAGGTCTCCTCGAGGATGATCACGTTTTCGTGCCTCGATAGGAAGTCCTCCACCATTTTCAGCGGAAGCGGGTGGGGGGTCCCTATCTTCAGCACGGAGACGTCCTCGGAGCCCCAGGCCTTGAGGATATCCATGACTATCGCGAAGGACACGCCCCCCGCAATGACCCCCAGCCTGGCTTTTTTCTTCGAGGCCACTTCGTAGTTGTACCGGGGGTACCCTGTCTCGAACTCCTCGCGGATGGCCTCCCGCTTGGCGTTGAGCCTGGGGTGGCTCACCCTGACTATCGCCGGCAGGCACACCCATCGCTGGGGATCCTTCTCGAAGGAAGCCGGCCTGGAGATGTCGATCACGTCCTTCATCTCCACGGCCTGGCGGCAGTGGTCAACCCTGACGCCCGGACGCAGCATGGTGACCACCTTGTGCCTCTCGGAGAGATCGTAGGCATCGAAGACCATCTCCTTTGCCTCCACGGCCGTCGCCGGGTCGAAGCAGGGTATCTTGGCGAACATCGCGAAGAACCGGCTGTCCTGCTCCGTCTGGGAGCTGTGGGGACCCGGGTCGTCGGCGGCCACGAGCAGGAAACCACCCTTTATATCGAAGTGGGCCACGCTCATGAAAGGGTCCGCGGCCACGTTGAGCCCGACCTGCTTCATGACCGCGCAGGACCGCTTCCCGGCGAAGGAAGCCCCGGCGGCCATCTCGAAGGCTACCTTCTCGTTGGCACCCCACTCGACTATGGTCTTCGTTCCCAGGTCGTCGGCCCATTTCGCGATGGAGGGGAGTATCTCCGACGACGGCGTGCCCGGGTAGGCGGCGGCCACCTCGCAGCCCGCCTCGACGATGCCCCGGGCGATCGCCTCGTTGCCAAGGAGGATCACTTTATTGCTCACGTTCAACCACCTCTTCCGATGAAGATCTGGATATTTTCACCAACCAGCCGAAAAACGGTTCCGGTTCCCTGAGGAGCCGACCATCGGGTCCGCAGAAAGCATGCCTGGTCCACCCCTCCGCCGCCAGGCGGTTGCGCTCCTCGGACGTCACGCTGTAGTCGAAGGTGATGCTGTAAGAGGTCACCTCCCGGATGCTCGTTTTTATATGGACCCTTTCATCATACTTAAGGGGGTTCTTGTAGCGTACATAGGCTTCTACCGCAGGGAGGAAAAACCCTTGCCTCTCCCATTCGCTATAGGGGGTTGAAAGGGACCTGCAGAACTCGGTCCTTCCGATCTCGAACCAGGAGAGGTAATTTCCGTAATAAACGACCCCCATCTGGTCCGTCTCGCCATACCTGACCCTTATAACCGTCGTGACGACTGGCCCCATGGCCTCAGACCTCCCCGCAGGCTACCCTATC
>JAAYIZ010000004.1 GCA_012523215.1 Thermovirga sp. | reverse complement strand
CTGTCCGGCGACAACTGCAAAAGAGATCCCTTGACAGATCCGCCGAAGCCGGATAGAATCCCCTACAATTAGCCCCAAACAGCGAAGGGAAAGGAGGAGGCCCATGAGCACTTCAGCAGCATGCCAGCGCAACAATGCAAACCTAATAGCCATTCTCGTGCTCGTCCTTATTATCGGCTCAGGGTCCCCTCCTGGGGCGCTGACGGGCTAGTGCCGTTTGGCGGTATTCCAGGGCCGGGATCCTGTATCAACAGGGTCCCGGCCCTTTTTTATTCTTTTGGCCTTACAAGACTCGAGAAAAAAGAGATGGAGGGATCGAAATGCAGCAGACAATCAGTCTTCTCGTGGAAGACAGGCCCGGGGTTCTGTCTCGAATCTCAGGCCTGGTGTCAAGAAAGGGGTACAACGTGGACAGCCTCAGCATCGGCAAGACCGAGCAGGAAGGCCTGTCGAGGTTGACCATGGTGGTCGACGGCGGCGAAAAGTCGGCGGAACAGATAGTGCGCCAGTTTAGGAAACTGGTGGAGACCGTCGACGTCAAACTGCTGAACACCAATCCCTTTGTCGAACGTTGGATGACCCTGATCAAAGTCCGGGCCTCGTTCGAAACCAGGCCCCATATTCTCCAGACCGCCGAAGTTTTTCGGTCCAAAGTGATCGATATCGGGGAAGAAGCCCTGGTTTTGGAGTCCACCGGGGACAGGGGCAAAGTCGAGGCTTTCATAGAGGCTGTAAAACCCTTCGGGATACTGGAAGTCGCATCCAGCGGGGCCGTCGCCATGCAAAGGGGCGGCTTCGGAGCAACGTTCTAGATCCAACCATACTTTATGACGGGGAGTGAAGGCAATGGCGCGCATGTTCTACGACAAGGACGCAAATCTCGATTGTCTCAAGGGGGATCTGATCACTGTCCTGGGATACGGCAGCCAGGGACACGCCCACGCCCAGAACCTCAGGGATTCGGGCATGAACGTGGTGGTAGGGCTTCACGAAGGAAGCCGGTCCCGGAAGAAAGCCGAAGAAGACGGATTCAGGGTACTGACCGTTGCGGAGGCGGTCTCCGAAGCGGATCTCCTGTCTTTCCTCGTGCCCGACCACGTCCAGTCCGACCTTTACGCCGAAGAGGTGAAACCCAATCTCAAGCCCCGCACCGCCCTTGTTTTTTCCCACGGATTTACTATCCACTATCACCAGGTAATCCCGCCGAAAGATGCCGATGTTTTCATGATCGCGCCGAAAAGCCCCGGCCATCTCGTGCGAAGGATGTTCACCGAGGGCAAAGGAGTGCCCGGACTTATCGCCCTTTTCCAGGATCCTTCCGGCAAGGCCATGGAAAAGGGCCTGGCCTACGGTTCGGCGATAGGCTGCGGCCGCGCCGGAATTATTGAGACCACCTTCGCCGAAGAGACGGAGACCGATCTTTTCGGTGAACAGGCCGTCCTGTGCGGCGGCGTAACGGAATTGATCAAGGCCGGGTTCGACACCTTGGTGAATGCAGGGTACCAGCCCGAGATCGCCTATTTTGAATGCCTGAACGAGCTGAAACTGATCGTCGACATGATGTTCGAGGGCGGCCTTGGATGGATGCGCTATTCCGTGAGCGATACAGCCAAGTATGGTGACAAGACCGCCGGCAAAAGGGTCATCGATTCCCGTGTGCGGGAGACTATGCTGGAGCTTCTCGAAAATGTGCAGAATGGAGAGTTCGCCAAGGACTGGATCCTTGAGAACCGTTGCGGGAGACCTTCCATGAAAAAATGGGAAGAGCGGGAGAGCAGGCACCTCATCGAAGAGGTGGGCTCAAGGCTGCGGAAGATGATGCCCTGGATGGAAGCCAGGGAGGCCCCGTCAAAATCTTAGCCCCTCACGAACATAGGGCCGAAAGGAGAGCGAGACCGCGATGAGAGAAGACTATGTCCGAATTTTCGACACCACGTTGAGAGATGGAGAGCAATCGGCCGGGATCAACCTGAATACCGCCGAAAAACTGCAGATAGCCCACAACCTTGCCCGTATGAAAATTGACGTCATCGAAGCGGGTTTTCCCGCCGCTTCGCCGGGAGACCTGCAGGCCGTCCGGGAGATAGCCAGGAATATCAGGGGCCCCGTGATCGCCGGGCTGGCCCGGACCCGAACGGGGGACATCGAGGCGGCCTGGGAAGCTCTCAGGGACGCTGAAAGACCTCGAATTCATACCTTCATCGCCACCAGCGATATACACCTGGAGCACAAACTGCGAATGTCCAGGGAACAGGTCAAGGATGAGGTGCACAGAGCCGTATCGCTGGCCAGGAGTTTTGTCGATGACGTGGAATTTTCCGCTGAAGACGCCAGCCGCTCCGACCTGGATTATCTCTGCGAGGTTTTCCGCATTGCCGCCGAAGGAGGCGCGACCACCCTCAACATTCCCGATACGGTGGGCTACTCCCTGCCGGAGGAATTTTCCCGCTTCGTCGCCGAGATCATCCGAAGGACCGATGCCGGTGACGGCGTCGTCTGGTCCTGTCACTGCCACAATGACCTGGGATTGGCCGTGGCCAACTCGCTGGAGGCGGTGAAGCAGGGGGTCAGGCAAGTGGAGTGTACCGTCAACGG
>JAAYIZ010000003.1 GCA_012523215.1 Thermovirga sp. | reverse complement strand
GATCCCCTCTTCAGCGTGTTAGGAAACTGTT
The DNA here is from genome assembly GCA_012523215.1 of Thermovirga sp. Lineage (NCBI taxonomy): Bacteria > Thermotogati > Synergistota > Synergistia > Synergistales > Thermovirgaceae > Thermovirga > Thermovirga sp. The sequence goes on along the minus strand of JAAYIZ010000003.1, from coordinate 3,086 downwards.
ACGATAAGTATAACTTTATTTTCCCCTGTCAACAATAGCCTCACTCAACGAACATTTCAAGAGAATGAAATTCCTGCGCCTCCGGGGCCAAAAGGCGAACTCCCTTTCAACCAACCTGGTTTTAACCGCTCTCGATAACCCCCAGGAACAGGACGGTGGAACCCGGCGCCACCTCGTCGTCCCCATCGAGGGCCTTGGGTCCCGCCTCGGCGTCGTAGAGGCAGATCAAACCATCCCCTCGGGAGGGAAATTTCTCGCCGTAGACGGAGGCCAACCCTTCGACGAGGCGAGATACGGTTATCGGACCATCGAGCGGCAAATACAGCTCCTCCGTTCCGGCGGCCCGTTCCCAGGGACCAAAGAACTTGACCAGTACGCCCTTTCCCTGCATCAGTCGGAAGGTTCCCTTTTGGAGTGAAGGATGTAACCCAGGAGGTCCGACCTGCTCAGAACCCCCGAGAAGACGCCGTCGTTCACGACGGGCGCCCTTTTCAGGTTTTTCGTTATCAGGACCATCGCCGCGTTCAGGTCCGTATCCTGCTCCTCGAGAACGATCACCCGGATCTGCATATGCTTGTCGACCCTTTCGAGGCTTATCTCTCTCAACCTCTTCTGGAACTGGCCGTAATCGGGCAAAAAGGAAGAATCCTTCAAAAGATCGTAATAACCGGGTAGAGCCGCCCTTACGATATCCTTTTCGCTCAGGAAGCCCACCACCTTTCCGTCTTCACCGACCACGGGAATTCCCGTGACTCTTTGCCCGGCCATGATCTCCACGGCTTCCGCGATAGTCGTTTCGGGCGAAACGGCGGTGAGGTCCCTGTCCATCAGGTCACCTACGAGCATTGGGGCGCCCCCTTTCCAAGGTACCCACAAGTATCACCCATCCGGACAGGGAGGTAAACAGCGGTGCAGAGCATCATAAGAGACCTCCCCACCGGATCACGATGTAGAGGCTGGCGGTGACCAGGGAAAGGACGACCACCTTGAGCCCTGTCTTCATGAAGTTCCTGAAATTGATCCGGTTGCCGCTTTTTTCCGCTATATCGGCCACAACCACGTTCGCGGCGGCCCCCAGGAAGGTCCCGTTGCCGCCCAGGCAGGCCCCAAGGGACAGGGCCCAGAACAGGGGCGCCGCGGTCATACCGGTGGACACGGCAAGGTCCCGCGCCACGTAAACGAAGGTGGCCGTGAAGGCCACGTTGTTGACGAAAGCGCAGACGAGGCCGGAGAACCATAGCATGGCGATCGTGGCGGCCAGCGGCCGGCCTTTGAAAAAGGAAATGAAGAGCTTTGACGCGCCGGTTATGACTCCCGTCTCGTTGAGGGCACCGACGATGATGAAGAGCGAAACGAAAAAGATTATCGTGGGCCACTCGATATCCCTGTGGATCACCTCGTCTCCATCGACGGGAACGACGGCGAGAAGGACCGTCGCCCCCAAAAGGGCTATGACGGAAGCGGGCAGGTTCAGCACATGGTGGATCATAAAACCCGCCACGACGAGGGTCATCGCCGTCGTAGCCCTGATCGTGAGCCCCTTGTCCTTTATCAGCTTTGACTCGTCGACCTGGGCAATACGTTCTTTGGCATTTTCCCCGCCTTCCAGGTCCTTGCGGAAATGGTATATTAGCCAGGCCGTCACGACAGCCATCACCAGGATAACGGCGGGGGCCAGGTTGACGACGAAATCCATGAAGGAAAAGTGAGCGAAGGAACCGATGATCATGTTCGGGGGATCGCCGACCAGGGTGGCCGTTCCGCCTATATTCGAGGCGAAGGCCTCTCCGATGAGGAACGGGAAGGGATTGACATCCATCAGGTCCACGAGGGATATCACCACGGGGCTGATGAGCAGAACCGTGGTGACGTTGTCGAGGAAGGCCGATAGGAGCGCCGTCACCGCCAGCACCGCTATGTAGGTAAGATGAATCCTGCCGCCGGTGGCCTTGACGGTAAGAACCGCGATGTACTGAAAAAACCCCGTCCCGGAGATGACTCCCACGATGATCATCATCCCGATGAGAAGCCCTATGGTGTTGAAGTCTATGTAGGAGACCGCCTTTTGGGCGGGTATGATGTTGAAACCCATGAGCAGGCTCGCCCCCAGGAGCGCGCCGACGCTCCGACGCATCTTGCCCGTCGCTATGACTATTATCGTTAGAATGAAGACCACCGATGCGGCTATTGCTTGAATTGACATACCCAGGATCCTTCCTCCGGTATCTTTGCTCATTCCCCTTCCGAGGAAGGGGAATGGAGAACCATCATTGTAGTAAAACGATAAATTGCGTCAAGTCCGCCTGGAACCGCCCTGGAAAGCGATGAAGGACAGACCCCGTGATTGGCCTGTCGGCACAAGCGATATTTATACTCCCAAGTCTGAAGGGTTTCAAGACCCCGGACGAGGCATGAGCGAAGCCAGGCGCCTATGGCTTATAATCATATTGACAGGCCAAGACGAACCCGGGAGGCGGAGATATGGTCGTGGAATCCGAAAGGCAACGAAACCTGGCAGTGCTCATCGACGCGGACAACACGTCCCCCTCGGTGATCGAGTACCTTTTCGCCGAGATAGCCAAATACGGCATGGCCAGCGTGAAGAGGATATACGGGGACTGGACCTCGCCTTACCTGAAGGGATGGAAGGAAGTCCTGCTGACCTACGCCATCCACCCCATCCAGCAGTTCCACTACACCGTAGGCAAGAACGCCACCGACAGCGCCATGATCATCGACGCCATGGACCTGCTCTACTCAAACCGTTTTAACGGCTTCTGCCTGGTCTCCAGCGACAGCGACTTCACCCGCTTGGCGACCCGCATCAGGGAAGGCGGGATCACCGTTTACGGGTTCGGGAAGAAGGGCACCCCCAACGCCTTCGTCAGCGCCTGCGACAAGTTCATCTACACCGAGATCCTGGAAAAGCAGGCGGAAGAGGACGAGTCGGAGCATCCCACCGGGGAAGAGGAACAGGCGACAAAAAAGAAACAGACCCCGAAACTGCTCAGGGGCGACACGAAATTGACTAACCTTCTCCGCAACAGCGTCGACGCCGTCGCCGACGAGGACGGGTGGGCCGCCCT
>JAAYIZ010000002.1 GCA_012523215.1 Thermovirga sp. | reverse complement strand
GGTAAATTATCGCCCCAGGCAGGGTGAATTATCCGCTACAACGTTGTTTTGTCTTATTCAGTTTTCGGCATTTTCCGAAGATCTATGAGATTCTAAAAGGTCCAGGATAATGAATGGCCTGGATCAGGCTCCGATTGTTTACAAAGGAAGTGGTCTTTTGCATATAGCCGTGTTGATCAAACAGGTGCCCGACTCGGATGATGTCCGAATGGATGAGGAGACAGGGACGATGATTCGAGAAGGAGCGGGGGCGATAATAAATCCACTGGACCTTCATGCCCTTCAAGAGGCCTTGGTGATTCGTTCTTTAAAGAGCGGTAAAGTAACCGCCCTGTCGATGGGCCCCTCCCAGGCAGAAGCCGCTCTCCGCGAGGCACTGGCCCTTGGGGCTGATGATGTGGTCTTCTTGAGCGACCCCTGTTTCGCGGCTTCGGATACCTATGCCACGGCCCGGGTATTGGCGGCCGCGTGCGAAAAAACCGGCCCCTATGACCTTATCCTCGCCGGCGAGAAGGCCACCGATGGCGAGACGGGACAAGTAGGGCCTGAAGTAGCCGTCATGCTGGGTATTCCTTTCAGTACTTATGTCAGCCGGATTGAATTCCATGGGGTCGACGCCGTGGTGGTAACTCGTACCGTTGAGGACGGCATAGAAAGACAAAAACTCCTCCTGCCCTGCCTGCTGACGGTCCTCAGGAACATCAACGAACCGTCCATGCCGACCCTTTCAGGAAAGAAAGCAGCCCGCAGAGCCGCTTTCCCAGTCCAGGGCTTGGACTTCCTTGGCCTATCACCCGATGAAACAGGACTGAATGGGTCTGCTACCAGGGTTGTAAAGATATTCCACCCTCAGATTGAGAGGACGCCGAGGCTTTTCAAAGGAGAAGAAATCTGGGAAGGGATCAAGGAACTACTCGAGGAACTTGAAAGCCGCGGCATTCTTGGGAAGGCGGCCTTGCCATGAGACGAGGGTCTCCCTCAAAGGGCTTTCTCGTTCTCGGAGAGATAAGATCTGGATGTCTCCATTCAGCGACCTTGGAGTTGACTTCAAAAGCTCGCCTTCTAGCCGACAATCTGGGGATTGAGGTTTCAACCCTGTTGATGTACTCCGAGATTGATACGGAACCGGAAACGCTGGTCCACTACGGAGCAGATCGGGTTCTTTGTGTCCGGGATGACCGTTTGAGCCTCTTCGATCAGGAGGTTCATTCCAAGATTCTATGCAGAATAATAGAAGAGATCGACCCTGAAATGGTGCTGGCCCCAGCTACAACATCGGGTCGAACCATTATGCCCGCCGTCGCTGCCATGTTGGGGACGGGCTTGACCGCCGACTGCACGGAGCTTGAGATCGACCCCGATACGGGACTGCTCCTTCAAACGCGCCCGGCTATCGGCGGTAACATCATGGCCACCATAAAAACACCCGAGCGCCGTCCGCAGATGGCCACCGTCAGACCTAGGACCTTTGCCATCCCAGCACCGAATCCCGATAGAAGGGGCCGTGTCACGGCGATGACCTTTACGGATCAATGCTTCGAGAGCCGGATCAAGCCCCTTGGACATGAGCGTTTCCAGGAGGACGACGTCAACATCCAGGACCGGGATATAATCGTCTCCGGTGGCAAGGGCATGAAAAAAGAGGATAAATTCAGTCTTCTCAGGGAACTGGCCGGCCTTCTGGATGGGGGGGTAGGGGCCAGCCGGGCGGCGGTGGATAATAAATGGATTGGCTACTCTCACCAGGTTGGCCTCAGCGGAAAGGTGGTCGCCCCGAAAGTTTACTTCGCCGTGGGAATCTCAGGGTCGGTCCAACACCTCGCCGGGATGCAAACCGCCGAACTCGTAGTAGCCATCAACAAGGATCCGGAAGCCCCAATCTTTCGGGTGGCGGATATCGGTCTCTGCGGCGACCTGTTCGACATCGTGCCCAGAGTGATAGAGGGTATCAGGGCCAGGGAAGGGGTCTCAGGATGACCTACTATGCCACCGTAACCGAAGAGATCGTAAAGGATCTCCAAAGGTTAGTGGGAGCCCACAACGTCGCCACAGACCCGGAGAAGCTTGCGACTTACTCCCGTGATGAAGTCGGGCTGCAGTTCTGGGACCGGGAATACCGAGCCGAAGTGCTGGTCTTTCCCGAGAGCACAGGGCACGTGTCAGCGGTACTGGCCTACGCTGATTCCCGGAAGATCCCCGTGACGCCCCGCGGCGCGGGGACCGGCCTCTCGGGAGGCGCGGTGCCGGCTTTTGGCGGCATCGTCATGGCCTTCGATAGGATGAACCGTATCCTGGAGATTGACCTGGAGAATTTTACACTCACAGCGGAGCCCGGTGTGGTGACCGCCGAGATACAGTCGGCTGCCGCCAGGCATGGCCTGGAGTACGCTGGTGACCCCTGCAGCGGGGACGCATCCTTTATCGGGGGCAATGTTGCGGAGAATGCCGGGGGAAACAAAGTCATAAAGTACGGCACGACAGGTGCCAACGTCCTGGCCCTTGAAGTAGTTTTGCCCTCCGGGAAGGTGACCTGGTTTGGGGGCAAGAGGCGAAAAGATGTCACTGGTCTGGACCTGGTCCATCTTATGATCGGATCGGAAGGTATCCTGGGCGTTGTAACCAAGGTGGTGCTCAAACTAGTCCCCAGGCATGAGAGAGTGGTCGACCTCCTCGTTCCCTTCGGCACCGTTGAGGAAGCAATAACCCTCGTGCCCAGGCTTATGAGGGAGATCAAAATGGTCCCCTCCTCGCTGGAGTTCATGGATAGGAACTCCCTACGCATCGTATCGAGGTATATCGGAAGTCCGCTGCCCTATGAGAATGCCGGCGCTCACCTGATAATTCAGATCGAAGGCAACGACATGGAAGCCCTTTCAGACCAGTACGAGAGGGTCGGGGATTTCTGCCTGGAAAAGGGAGCCCTGGAGGTTTTCGTGGCGGACAACCGTAATTTTCGCGATCTGCTGTGGAAAACCCGCAAGAATATCGCCGAAGCGATTATAGTCTTTTACACGAAATATGCGAAAGAAGACCTGGTGGTTCCCACGAGCAATATACCCTCCCTTTTAACGAGCCTCGATGAGGTTTGCCGGAAATATAGACTCGAGGCAGTCAATTTCGGCCACGTGGGCGACGGAAATATCCATGTCAACCTCTTGGCCGACGAAGACAGCGAGGATTGGCATGAGCTCATCGAAGAGGCCAGGAAGGATCTTTACCGTTCGACCAGGGATCTAGGCGGCACTCTTTCCGGGGAGCATGGCGTGGGACTTAAGCGAAAGGCCTATCTTGGGATGTTCCTCGACAAGACCCAGATGGAACTTATCAGCGGGATAAAAAGGGTGTTCGATCCCCACTTCATCCTCAACCCGGGGAAGATCGTCGACCCATGACGGCAAGCCCCCGGGCCTGCCGTGACAACCCTCTAGCCTTTGCCAGGGCGTAATCCTGCCTCCACTCTGGTATGATACGGGCATCCCGCGAGGGACATAACACAACTCCGGTAAGGAGGTGTGCCCCTTATGAAAGGCAAAACTACTTTTTATGTAGTCCTTTTGCTTTCATTCATTCTGGCCACTCAGGTTGCCCTTTTTGCCCAGGAATGGTTCGAACAGCCCCTTTTTCCTGAAGAAGCTTCGGGAAAAGGACCTTGCTGGGGGGCCTGGTTCTTCGACGGGAGCCGATGGTTCAGAGAGGCAGTAGCTCCTGAAAAAGAGGGCGCAACCCGGTATTTCGCCGATGTCTTCGGTCACTGGTACAGCCTGGAACTCTCCTCCGGGGTGCTTGCCCCGGCGGACTCTCCAAGATGGTATCCCTGGGATGACACGCCCGAAAGGAGGGGGCTTCCCCCTAAGGGACGGGACGAGGTTCTCTCCGGTGAGGAAAGGACTTCCTTCCGGATGGGGGAATGGGAGAATTATTTCGGAGGCTGGTTTAGAAGGATCAGTCCCCCCGGTCTCCAACCCTTCGGTGTTACCCACCTGATCGACAGCGTGGGTAACTGCTATATCCTGGTAGTATACCCGGGCGCCTCCCCGAGACCTGTCGAGAGGTTCGCCTGGTTCACCGGTTTACCTTCGGGTTGGGTAGTAAAACCGGGAACG
>JAAYIZ010000001.1 GCA_012523215.1 Thermovirga sp. | reverse complement strand
GTGACCCCGATGATCTTGCCGCCGCAGTTGATGTCGCCTTCGAGGAACATTTCCCTGGTCTTGTTCAGCTTGATGAAATCCTCGGTCATCTCCCTGGGCTTGAACATCACCACCGGGTATCCTTTCGCGGCTATCTGCGCCGCGAAGGCCATCCCGCCGTTTCCGCTGCCGAGGACCGCAAACTTTTTCTGTCCGCCCATCGAATGAACAACCTCCTTATCGGGCGCCTGGAGGGATCACAATTCGACCCAGGTGCCGGTGTTCTTTTCAAGGGCCTTCCGGTAGATAAGACGGCCGGTCATCACATCGTGGCTGGCTATACCCATCAGGACAGCGCCCCTGAGACCCTTCCTCACCGGGGCGGCCTTCCCGGCGCAGATCTCCCCCATGTCCGCGTAGATCTCCGCCTCCAGGGGATACCCGTCCTGGAAATAAACGCCCTGCTCCTGGGTCCAGAGGTACTGGTTGCGGTTATCGCAGACAAAGGCATCGCCCTTCATGATATCCTCGCTTAAGGCTGAATCGTAGTCCACGGCGATGCAGAGCACGTCTTTCTTCATCCACTCCCGCCTGACGAAGCGCTGGGGGTGTTCAACGATGGGGGTGCAGGTCACCACCAGATCGGCTCCCCTGACGGCGGATTCAGCCTCGTCCTCGATGACCAGGGGCGCCTTCGGGAACAGGGGGGCCATATCTTCCTGAAAGCGCTTCGCCTGCTCGGGGAAGACGTCATAGATGCGGACCTCCCTGATCCCGGGGAGGACCTCCCCGAGGGCGACCAGGTTGGTCCTGGCCTGTACCCCGAGGCCGATCATGGCGACCACTTCCGAGTCCGGCGAGGCCAGGTGACGGGCGCAAACACCCGAGGCCGCACCGGTCCTCCAGGCGGTCATCCAGTTGGCGTCCATGACGGACTTGATCATCCCTGTTTCGGGGTCGTTCATGCACCATACGCCGTTGATATAAGGAAGACCCTTGGCCTGGTTGGGGGGGTAACCGGCGGCCCACTTGATGCCCACCGCGTCGACCTCGCCGCCCATCCAGCAGGGCATGGCATGGATAAAGCAGTCCTTGCGAGGATGGACCCCTATCTTGGCCGGCAGTTCGCTCTGGTCGAGCCCGTTAAGCCGAAAGCCCTCCTCCACGGCGTCCATGACCTCGGTCATGGGTATCTCCAGGGACTCGACATCCTTCCTTGAGAGCCAAAGTGCTTTCATAAATTGTTATCCTCCTTCGTCGGACAAGACAATTTTTCGGTTCATGCCTCGCGGGTGACTTCAACGACGCCCCGATCCCCGTCTATCCGGACCCAGTCCCCGGTCCTGATCGTTTCAAAGGGGTCCTCCTCCAGGTCGGTCACGGCCGGGACCTTCGTCACCACCACCGCCACCCCGGTCCGGGAATCCATCTTCGGGAAGACGAAGCCCGCCGGTGCGAGGCCCTTGAGCCTGGCCACGTGGAAGTGACTCGACCAGCCATTGGATCCCTTACCCCCGGAGAGAACGAGGATGGCACCCTTTATGGACATGCCCTCGAAGGGGTGCCCCTTCTCGATGACGACACCGGTCTCGTCATCGAGGCCGCTCCAGCCCTGGATGGTATCCCTGCTCACCATGGCCGGCCCTTCGGCAACGCCGCCCCAGACGCCCCTGCCCTTGATGACGATCTTCTTCAACGGGAGGACCTCCTCTCCCATCGGCCCGCTACGGCCGCGTCGACGCACTGGGCCATGGAACCGAAGAGAACTGTTGATTTTGTCTCGGGCCTGATGTAATGGGCCTGCTTCAACGAGTCGAAGACGAGGGCGGAAGCATCCCTTGGCCAGGTCTCGCTGACCAGGGGGCAGGAACTCGTGACCAGCCGGGCGCCGGATAGCTCGATCGTCCGGCTGTACCCGGCCCTGTCGGCCAGTTCCCTCACCGCCGGCGAGGTCCAGATCCAAAGCGCTGTATCACCGTGGACCTCCCGTCCCTCGAGAAGGGCCGCGACGTCCCTGACCTGGTCTATGGAGTAATGGGGGCAGCCCAGGCTGACGTAATCCACGGCCTCGCCGGAACCCGCGAAAAGATCCGCCGCCTTTTCGATGTCGCCGAAGGTGATGGCATCTTCCACGGCGGCTTTCCGGCTCCCGAAGGCGCGGTCGAAATCGGGCGCCTCGGGGGTCACGCCGACGATATGGCACAACTCCGCTCCGCCGGTGGTCGCCATCGACGCGAAGCAGGATTTCAGCTCCACCACGCCGGGGGTTCCCAGGTCTCCCGAAAGGACAGGGATGGAATGGGTGGGCGTCCTGGAACCGACCACGTAGCCCAGCAGGTCCCACTCCATGACGTCTTGGGGGGTGAACTCCACCCTGAAGTGATGGGTCCCTCTCCTGTTCGACATGATATGGTTCCCCCACAGGGGCGTTTTACCGCATACGGCGGAACAGTAGGCGGCCTCTATCCCGTCAGCGTTGGCGCAGGCCCCCCAGAGGGAGTTCATGAGCGTTACGGCGTGGGATTCGGTGGATACGTAGTGCTCGCCCATCCTGGGGAGGAAACCCGAGAGGTAGGGCGTGCAGGTGGCCATGGGGTAAAGCCCCGCTTTCGTGTATTTTTCCAGGATCTTCCTGTTTTTCACGTGCCTTTCGGGCGAGACGCCGAGCTCCTGCCACCTCGCCGGGTCGGTGGGCCCCACGTCGGCCTGGGCATAGCAGGCGAAGCAATCCAGGCTGACCCTTTCGGGCGAACAGAGGAGCATTTCGGAGATAACCTCGTCGATATCGTCGGAGGCGCAGGCATCCATGTAGTGGTGTGCGCCCGCGAAGAGGTGGGCCTTGGTGACGTCGCAGAGACGTTCCGCTCCCAACACCTTGGCGTAATTTACGATGAACTGGAGGGCCACCCGTTTGAGAGGACCCTCCCGTCCGTCGAGGATGGACTTTTCCCTATCGGTCAGTTTAGTCAAAAAACCGCCTCCCCATAGCCCCCGTTAAAGGGGCAATTTCGTGCCGGCGCCGGAGGAAAGGGCCTTCTCGAACAAGGCCTTTGCCACCATCATGTCCTCCACGGCCATCCCCACGTTGTTGCATACGATGAGCTCCTCGGCGGTCTCCCTCCCCTTTTTAAGGCCGGCGGCCACTTCGCCGGTCTCGGCATATATCCCGGGGAGCCCGTCGGGGTAATAGCCATAGCCCTCGAAGAGTTCATGCTCCTCTATGCTGTCCACAAGGTACTTATCGGCCCTCTTCATGGTGGGGTCCTCGTAAAGGGAGTGCATATCGCACATGAGGATCGTCTGGCCTTTCCTTACCCAGTTGTCCCTGATCCGGGGCCTGGGCTGAGCCGTGATCACCGTGGCCGATGCCACGACCTGGGAGGATTTGACCACTTCCTCTATGGAACCTGCCTTTACTATCCTCGCCTTTACTTTTGGCTGCAGGTCACGGACCAGGTTAAGGGCGGCCTCCTCGAAGAGGTCGTAGACGAAGATCGTCTCCAGGTTCACCAGGACGTTTTCGATCATCCCCACATGGGCTCTTCCCTGGACGCCGCAGCCTATCATCCCGAAGGTCGCGGCTTCCGCCGGCGCCAGGTGTTTCGCGGCAACCGATGTCACCGCGGGGGTCCTTTTTTCGGTGATCCATACGGCGTCCATCACGGCCAGGGGCCATCCGCTCTCGGGATCGTTGTAGATAAGGAGGCCGGAGGTCTGGGTCAGACCGAAGCGTTCCCGGTTGGCCGGGAAACAGGAGGCCCACTTTATCCCGCAGGCGAAATGGTCCGGCAGGTAGGCGGGCATGGCGTGCATGAGGGTGTCCTTTAACGGGTGCAGGCCGATCTTGGCCGGCATCTCTGTCCTTTTGTTACCGTGAGCCGCCAGGGCTTTCTCGGTGAGGGCCAGGATCTGGCCGTCGGAAAGGCCGATATTTTTCGCCTCTTCCCGGGTCAGGTAAAGAATCTCCTTTCCTATTTCGAGGTGTTCTTCAACCCGTTTCCTTTCGCTTTCTCCAGGCATATTGAAAGCTCGCTCCTCTCAACAATCACCGTTAACGTCACCGCTCATCAGGATCTCGAGGACGGCCCGGTCCACACCTGCCATCCCCGGATCGGTGATGACCCTGAGGTTTCTCATGGTCTCTTCCAGGCATTTCCCCACCAGGCCGTTCTTCTCCGGGACCGTCGCCCCTCTCATGGCCAGCAGGGCCGACTGGTAGGCGACCCCGGAAGAGGTGGCCATCTTCAGGGAGCAGCCGAACTTGGCGCCGTCGCAGAGCATGCCGGTAATATCCGCCAGCAGCAGGTGCACCGCGGCTTCCATCTCGCTCACCCCTCCCCCGTGAAGATGGACTATGGCCGCTGCGGCTCCCGCCCCGGCCGCGACGGAACAACCGCAATGGGGCGTCAGGATGCCCGTGTTGGACTTGATCAGGCCCACCACCAGCAAGCCCAGGGCAAGGGCCCTGACCAGCTCCTCGTCGGTCGAACCGAGGTGTTCCGCCACGGTGCCCGCGGTCAGGAAGAAGGTGATGCCATGGTTGCCGCTTCCGAAAACGCCGTAGATGGGGACGTTCAGGCCGGACATACGCGCGTCGGCGGCGGCGGCCACCTGCTGCCGCAGGTCATTTTCAATGTCATCGCAGAGAAGGCCGGAGCTCCGGAGCTCGAGAAGTCGATAGCCCAGGCCCAGGCCCAAAGGAGAGGATCCCCCGGCCTGGGCGGCCTCCTTGTTCATCTTTACGCCTTCCTTGAGGAACAGGAGGTTTTCCAGGGGGGCCGCCTTGACGAGGGCCACCATTTCTTCCAGGTTCAAGGAGCCGATCTCTTTCAGGAGGTTGCCCCCCTCGGGACCGACCTCTTCGGGAAGTGAAAAGACCTCCTCCCCGTTCCTGGTGACCTTTACGAGGCCGTCGTGGGCGTGACGCAGCAGGGCCGTGGCCGAACCCGCGTCGGTCTCCACCTCGGCCAGGACATAGATGCCCTTGACATTCTCGGCCACCTTGAACGTGACGGGGCATTCCTTCAGGAAATCCCTGGCCGGCTCGAGGTGGGAAGGTTCGACCTTTTCAAGGAGCCGCAGATCCTTTTCGGGGTCGCCATAGAGAATGCCCAGCGCTACGGCAAGGTCGATGCCGCTTTGGAGCACACCCGGGATACCCACCGAAAAGGCGTCCTTGTAGATATTCCTGTCCATCGTGACGGTGACGGAACGGACCCTCCCCGGAACCTCCCGGTAGGCCCTGGAAGCCGCCAGGGCAATGGCCACGGGATCAGTGCACCCCACCGTGACGAAGACATGCCTCTTGAGTACTTCCTCCAATAGATCCTTCCTCACCTACCTGACCCCCAGTATCAGGTTGGGCAGGAAGGTGGCCAGGCCGGGAACATAGGTCGTCAGCGCCAGCGTCGGCAGCCAGCCGAAGAGGAGCATCCAGACCGTGGGCATCAGCATCTCGTTTATCGGCGCGTTGCCGACCCTGCCGCCCAGGTAAAGGAGCGGGGCCGCGGGCGGTGTGATGTTTCCCATGCCGAGGTTCACGCCTACGATGGCGGCAAAGTGGACGGGGCTGAAGCCCAGCTTGAGGATGATGGGGAGCAGTATCGGCGTGGAAAGAAGCACGGCGCTCACGTCATCCATGATCATGCCGATGATTATCATGAAAATATTTATCATGAAGAGTATGGCGTACCGGTTGGTGCTCACGGCCATCAGCAGGTTCAGGATCTGGGTGGGGAGGTCCTCCATTATGTAAAGGCGGCTGAGTATCATGACAGCGTAGAGCATGACCATGATGACGCCCGTCGTCGTGCCCGACTCGACCAGGACCTCGAAGAAGTCCTTACGGGTGAGACCCTTGTAGATCCAGAACCCCACCGGTATGGAGTAGACGGCCGCCACGGCCGCCGCTTCCGTCGGCGTCATGATCCCGCCGTAGATCCCGCCCAGCACCAGCACCGGCATGACCAGGGCGGGGACGGCCCGTTTACCCCGGACCCGGAAGAGGCTCCACTTTTCCCGGGATGAAATGGGGGCGGCAAGGACGAGGTCTTCGTTATGGCGCAGAAGGAACATGTTGATCACCGAGAGCAGTATGGTGAGTATTATCCCCGGGACCACCGAGGAGAGGAAACTCGCCAGGACCGACTGGTTGCCCACCCAGGAGTAGAGAATCATGATGGCGCTGGGCGGGATCAGCATACCCAGGACCGAGGCGTTGGCCAGGAGGGCCGCCGAGTGGCCCCTGGGGTAGCCGGCCTTTTCCAGCCTGGGGAACATGATGGAGCCTATGCACGAAAGGGTCGCGCAGGCGCTGCCCGTTATGGAGCCGAAGACGGCGCAGGATACCACCGCGACGACACCGAGACCCCCCTTGATCCTGCCCACGAAGAGGTCCACCAGGTCCACCAGCTTGTCGCCGATGTTGCCCCTCTCCATGATCCCCCCCGCCATGATGAAAAGCGGTATGGCCAAGAGGACGATGGTGCTCATCTTGCTGAAGCCGTAGGGCAAAAGGAAGCTGGGCGAGTATCCGCCGGTGATGACCAGGAGGGTGGTGGCGACGAGAAAGGCGAAGGGGACGGGGACTCCGATGATCAAGGTTATGACGAGCAGGACTAGCGAAAATAGAACCATGGGATGAACTCCTCTCAGCGGTTTCCTTCGGCCTGAGGGGTTCCCTGTCCGAAGTGGCTCCGCAACTTTTTAATGTCTTCCAGAAAGGCAAGGAAAAAGTAGAAGGTCATCAAAACCATCCCGAGAAAGACCGCCGTGTAGGAGACCACCATGGGGATCCTCCAGACCGGGGTCCGGGCGCTCATCTTTATGCCGAACATGAAGAAGTCGAGACCCCACCAGGAGAAAAGCAGGCTGAACAGGAATGTGATGGTCGAACTGAACGCGATGACTGAAGACTTCAGCTTGCCCTCGGGAAAAAAGACCGAAACAAGGTCCGCCGTAATGTGGGTCCCGGTGTAACTGCCGTAGGAACCCCCCATGAAGTAGAGCCAAAAGGCGAAAATCACCACTATCTCCTCGAGGCCGTAAAGATCGGTCTTGAAAATATACCTGAGGATGACGGTGAGCACTATGGAGGCCACTACAAAAAGGCTGCTCACGATCAGGACGAATCTCTGGAATTTAAGCAGAAACTCCCAGAGAACATTATGGATCCTTACAGGATGAGGTTCCTCGTAACCACATGTTCCCGTCACGTTATACCTCCTATCTGCCTCCCCGAAGGAAGCAGGTCTTCAAGGTTCCGGTGCGGCCTCCCCCCCGGCGCACACCTGTGGGGGAAGACCGCACCGGTCGATAGCCGGCCTTCGATGAAAGCTCGATGGCAAGGCTATTTTACGTTGTAGGCCTCCATCATTTCATCGATGAGTTCCTTCGTGAGGCGCTTCTCGAGTTTAGGCCAGGTGACTTTCCGGGCATGAGCGGCGAGGTCTTTGACGTCCTCGGCAGTGTACCAGAAGCTCTTCACACCGTAGTCCTGGAGTTTGTCGAAGAACTCCCTGTCTTCCTTCTCGGAGATCTCGATACTCTCCCTGGCGGCCCTGGCACATGCGTCAGCGATGATCTTCCTGTCCTCTTCGCTGAGTTTGTTCCAGGTCACCTTGCTCATGAGGTAGGACTCGGTCTCGACGAAGTTGTTGATCTGGTAGTAGTACTTGAGCACGTCGCGGAAACCCTGGTAGGAGTGCGGCGGAGCTCCGCCGGTCCACCCTTCGGCTATGCCCGTCTGGAGGGCCGTGTAGAGTTCGGCGTAGGGGATGGACACGGTGGTGTAGCCCATGTCATCGGCGCCGATCTTGAAGGTGTCCATCGGGGGGACCCTGAGGAGAAGGTCCTTCTTGACCAGGGGATTGAGCACTTCCTTGGGCTCCTTGGTCAGCCCGAAACCGCCGAAGCCCTCGACGTTGAATCCCAGGAACAAAACTCCCAGTTCCCCGTGAAGCTCGGCCATCTTGTTGAAGAGCCATCCGCCCTGCTTGAAGACCTCAGCGGCTTCGTTATAGTCCCGCATGAGGTAGGGAACGTAGATGAGCTCCAGCCTCGAGTCGAACTGGCTCGGTATCGAAATGAGGGCCATGTCGATGGTTCCCCGAATGAGCTCCTCGTAGACGAGGGTGTAGTCGCCGAGCTGGCTCGAGGGGTAGGTCTTGATATCGATGCGGCCGTTGGTGGCTTCCGCAACCCACTTGGACACTTTCTGCATGCCCAGCGTGGACTGGTGGTCGGCCGGGCTCTGCCCTGCCATCCTGAGCGTAATCTCGGCTTTCGCTTCCGACGGGGCCGACCAGGCGCCCGCAAGGAAGACCGCCATGCAAACAGCAACAACAAGGGACACCGACAGTTTCACTCTCTTGGACATGAATCCTTTCCTCCTCTCAATTGTTGAGTATCCGATTTCGCCATTGCTATCCCTATGACTACTGCCGCCAAACTGGTCCGACGTTTCCTCCTCTCACCCTTTTGGTTATCCTCCACGACAGGAGGGGGTCCGGTTACGACCCATCCTTAAAGTCTTTCGAGGCCGAGCTTCTCCAGGGTCTCGTCGGTGGGCAAACCTTTCATCGTCCAGCCCCGGAATTGATAGTACTCGTCCAGTTGTCTCTCCAGGTCGGGCAATGTATCAGCCGATTCGCCGGTCCCCCTGGGCTGCTTCAGGATCCTCTCGGGCAGGCTGTCCTCCTTCCTGCCCATGCCCAGGGCGGCGTTGTAGAGCCTCTTCAGGGTGAAGATCCTCTCACCGGTCTCCAGGAGCTCTTCGGGTGTGACGTTCCACCCGGTCACGAGGGAAAGCCATCGGGCGTATTCCTCGACCCTGGTCCCGACGGTGACGGAGAACTTGCATACCTTCAGAGAGTCCGCCACGGCCATCAGGTCCTGGAAGCGGGCGGTCATTATCCCCTTGCCTTCGTCGGCCTTCCTGTCCTGGACCGTTTCATAGCCGAATTCCGGGAAGGTT